>DPNX01000027.1 GCA_003539915.1 Patescibacteria group bacterium
ATTTTTTTATGATAGCAGCATTAAACATCTTTTGTTATACTTTAACATATGTCTGGCACACTTTTTTACCCCTTGGTGATAATAACGGCTGTTACAGGGTTTTTTCTATCACTTTATATTCGTAACAAGAAGGCTGGTAAGCAGACTCTAGTTTGTCCTTTGAGGGCGAGTTGTGACGATGTTATTCATAGTGAATATTCTAGGTTTTTTGGTGTTCCAGTGGAGTTGATGGGCTTGATTTATTATGCGTTAGTAGCTTTGGTTTATATCGGATTACAGTTTCAACCCGGCTTAATTCCTGATCAGGCTATTTTATGGGTGTTGGGCTTGACCGCTACCGCCCTACTATTCTCCTTATATTTAACGGTTATTCAAGCGATTGTTTTAAAACAATGGTGTAGTTGGTGTCTGGCATCAGCTGGTCTTTGTGCTGCTATTTTTTACGGAGCAATATCTGGCTATACCATAGATGTCTTTACCTTGTTGGCGGAGTATAAGTTTTTAATATTGATTTTTCATAATATTGGCTTCGCTCTTGGTTTGGGAGGAGCGGTGTTAACCGACTTCTTTTTCTTTAAGTTTTTTAAAGATCTTAGAATTAGTGAGGATGAGTCTAAAACTATGAGCATGGTTTCAGAGGTGATTTGGTTTGGTTTAGCTTTGTTGGTGGTTTCAGGCATTGGTTTGTACCTGCCAGAAATGGTTCGTTTGAATGAATCTTCTAAGTTTTTGGTGAAGGTGATTGTGGTGGGAGTGATTATTATTAATGGCATTTTCCTTAATTTAAAGATCTCACCGCAGTTGGTAAATATTTCTTATGGTGTTAAGCACAATCACAAGTCAGGAGAGTTGAGAGGCTTTAGAAAGCTAGCCTTCGCCTTAGGAGCCGTTTCTATTACATCTTGGTTTTCGGCTTTTCTTTTAGGTATGTTTAGGTCGGTTCCCCTTGCTTTTATAGATCTCTTATCTATTTATTTGATTGTGCTGGGAATAGCAATTAGCGTGAGTCAGATTATGGAAAATTATTTGACTCGTAAGGTTTCAGCTTGACTTTGATTTTCAGTCATCTATAATATTAGGCAAATTATAAATCTTAAAGGCCGAAGTAATATTATGGAAAACAATAACAACAATCTAAACGATAATTTAGATAAAAACTCTCAGCCGGTTAGCAATGAGCCTAACCAAGAGCCTCGACCGTCGGAAGAAAGTCAGCAGCCAATTGAGATGCCTGCTCCTACTGAGCCAGCTGCACCTCAATTTGATGAACCTGCCACTCCTGAGATGGATTCAGGGGAAAGTGGTCCTAAATGGATTTGGGCGGTTATCGCTATTATTATCATCGCGGTAGCGCTTCAGTTTGCTGGTGTTTGGAATGTTTTGGGTGACAAGTTGAACCCAGAAGGCGAAGAGGAGAAGGCTGAGCAAGTAGAGGAGGGTGAGGAAGTTAAAGAAGGAGAAGAGGTTGAGGAAGGTGCTAACAAGCCAGCTGGACCAGTTGAAGCTGGAAAGGGGAAGGTGGTTTTTAACATCTCTGCTGCAATGAGTGGTGGTAATGTTTTAGTTAGTGGAGAGCCAAAACCAAATGTTGAAATTAGAAAGGTTTCAGTATTTAATCCTTTTAAGAATGATTATTTATTAGTATATGATGGCTTTCGTCCACTTGATCTTCGTCGTTTGACAGGTTCTAGTGACGCTCATGCTTTGATTGAAACTAACTTGATCGCCATCGACTACAGCAAAGTAAAGATTGAATTTGCTGATCTTTTGAATGTTGATGAGAATAATGTTTCTCGTGTACGTACTATTGAGATGGATGGGGTTAGTGTAAAAGAAGGTGAAAATAACGTTATCAATATCAAATTTAACATTGATGACCTTAACAAACCTTTCCCTTTTATTGCTAAGTAACACTTGAAATTGAGAGAAAATAAAAAGGGCCCTTTGGGGCTCTTTTTGTTACTTTCATTTTGTTATATTATTAGTACATGAGTATGAAATCATTATTTTGGGCTGCGGGAATAGTGGTGGTTATTTTTATCGTTTACTTAATTATTTTGCAAAATACTTTTTACGCAGGAGTTGAATAAAATTGATCTTAATTTATGTATAGACTTCTTTGGTTTTTAGTTATAGTGGCCTTGATCGCAATTGGCTTGATTTGGTTTTTTGGTTGGGACAAGGTAAAGAAGTTAACGGTTGAAGGTACTGACTCTTTGGGGTTGGAGGAGATTGTTGATGATCCGGGTCAGATTACAGCCAACCTAAAAGACAAGCTAGAGGAGTACCAGACTGATACTTTGGATAAGTTTGGTGATTTAAAGGATTCACTTAATACTGAGCTACAAAAACAGAAAGTTCGTCTCACAGGGACTATTAATGAGGGTATTAATAGTGCTTCGGGGGCAACGGTACCAGTTTCGGTTATAATGGTGGCTAAGTTGGATAAGCCTTATACTTTTTTATTAAGAAATGCGAGTAATGAGGAGTCGGATTACAAGATTGATTGGGGTGATGGTGGTGATTCCGATGGCTTACTAGATCCTCTAGAAGAGGCTTTAGTTGATCATACTTGGGATAGTATTGGTGATTTTCTAGTTACCTTGGGAACCGACAAGGTTTTGGTTAGGGTTATTAAGTAGACTTTTTTATAAAATTAATATAATTTAAAAGCTTCTAGCCTTGTTGGTTCTTTAAAAAAGGAGAAGCAATGCTCATTTGCGACGGCTGTAAGATGGTTTTTCATTATGAACATAGGTGTC
Organism: Patescibacteria group bacterium; assembly: GCA_003539915.1. Taxonomy (GTDB): domain Bacteria; phylum Patescibacteriota; class Minisyncoccia; order UBA6257; family UBA11618; genus UBA11618. Next base: position 2,763 of record DPNX01000027.1, read on the forward strand.
ATGGAGAGACAGCCGTTGTGGAGGGAGATCAAACGGGGGAGCCTTGTGAGTGTCAGCCCTGTCGTTTTTTGGAATTTGAGATGAAGCTAGTTGATAAGGATGTTTCTGATGACGTTATTAGAGAGTTGCGAGCTGGCCTGAGGATGCTTATTCCTGAGGACGAAGATTATCTTGATGAGGTGATGAAGGAAAAGCGGCCACAACCTTCTGTCAGAGACTGAGTATTGCAAACAAACAAAAATATTCCAGGCCTCACCCCTGGAATATTTTTATTTAAAATTTTAACTTGTTTTAACGCTTACCCCAGATTGTCCAAAGTCCCCAAGCACCAACAAGTAATAAGATAACGCTATCTACGGTCTCAAAACTTACATTTAAGTTAGCTCCCATTCCTGGGGTCATAAAACCATAAATACCAAGGATTAGGCCGGCGAGACCGACAATCATTGTTAGCCAACGAGCCAAACCAGCATTCTTGCTCCAATTGACTGTCATTAGCATAACTGCACCTACCACCAAATAACCGATAGATTCGTTTTGAGAATAAACAACCCCCAAAGCACTTCCAACAGCATCACCTGCAAAATAACCGGCAGCACCAATAACTAGTAGCAACCATCCAGCTTTTGATAGGAATTTTTTCATTTTAGCCATCTTGATAAAATAAAATTTATAGATCTCCGACCTTTTACATTTTTAATTTTATCATTAAGTGACATTTAAGTTATCCACATCAAGATAATCATTGATTTGTTTTGTCAATGTTAGAATTACAACTATGAAGAATAAGTTGGCGGCTATTTTATTGTTATTGACGATTAATGTTTTGCCAGCCTTGGCTTTTACAGACACCTCCTTGTCGCCATCGAGTGGTAATACGCAACCACCTTTAAATGAGGGTGCTGGGTTGCAGAGTAAAGCGGGGGATCTAGAGGTTGAGAATTATAAGGCTCGAAATGGCATTACTTTAGGAGGAGAAGAAAATACAGAATGGCCTGCTATTGGTATGGCTTGTAACTGGGAGGGAGCGAAGTGTAGTTGTAGAGCTGATGGTTCAAGTGTTAGCAATATGGGTATTGCTATTAGCGTTACTTGTCAAAGTGGACATATTACTGGTGTTCGAGTGACCGACTTACAGGTATCTTCGAGAGAGTTTCGTTGCTCTAGCGCAACTTCTTGTACCGTGTCTTCAAGAGGGGGTGGTTTTGGAGCTACTGTTCGAGGAGCGGTAACGGCCGTTACCAATGTAGTAGTCAGTGTAGCGAGAAGGGTGTTTCGTCCAATACGTCGTTTATTTAGAAAGTGGTTTTAGGTTATAATATAAGTATGAGTAAAAAGATTCTTATCGCAGTCATAGTCATAGCTTTTGTCTTTCTTGCCTATTGGGCAGCTTCTGGTTTTAGTGAGCCAGGTGGATCGCCACCAGCTGCTAATGTACCAGCGCCAATTAATGTTGGTTCAGCTACTCAAAGCAAAATGGGAGACTTGGAATCAGAAAACTTTACCGCTCGAGATGGTATTACCTTAGGAGGAGTTAAAAGAACTAGTTGGCCTGAAGGTGGTGATGGCCGATGTGATTGGGAAGGAACTCGTTGTCATTGTCGAGAGGATGGTAGTAGCGGGGCTAATGTCAGTATTACCATCGGCATGACTTGTGCTGAGGGTGCTTTGACGGATGTAAAGATTGTTGATTTGCAGATTTCTTCTAGGAGCAAGCATTGTAGGTCAACGGCTTATTCTGGTTGTACAGCCGGTCTTTATTCAAGAAATTAATGAAAAATATAGGTAAAACAGTTGTTATTACCACCCTATTGTTGTTAATAGCCTTTCCGGCTTATGCGGGTGATGTTTCGGGCTATGCTTGGTCTTCTAATATAGGTTGGCTTAAGTTTGCTGGTCCTGGTTATGGGGTTAATATAGATGATAATTCTGGAGCTTTTTCTGGTTATGCTTGGTCACCTAATATCGGATGGGTTAATTTTAATAATGCACAATTAGATTTTGATAATGATAGGGTTAGCGGCATGGCTCGAGCTTGTGCTGGAGCAGGCTCAGGTTGTACGGGTGACTCACCACCAGAAGCTGGTGGTTGGGATGGTTTGATAAGCTTGAGGGGGAGTAGTTATGGCGTGAGTCGAGTAGTACGTCCTAGTGGTTGTTCCTTGGAAGGCTGGGCTTGGGGTTCGGATGTGTTAGGTTGGTTAAAATTTGGCGGATCTAATTATAGTGTTTTGACTAGTGCTTGTCCGGTTGAACCACTGCCACCAGGAGGTATTAGTTGTTTATTTGATGCTGATCCAGAGCGTGTTATCTATCCTCGTGGTACCTCAACTGTGTCTTGGACTTGTGAGGGGGCTGATACTTGTACTATTAGCGGTGTAGGAGAGGTTGATTCTGAAACAGGAACGACTACAGTCGACCTGGGATCACCGCCTGTTTCTAGTATTTTTTCTTTGAGTTGTACTAATGAAGGAGGATCTACCTTCTCTACTTCTACCGAGGTAACGGTTCTTAGACCGGTTCATTGTGAGATCGTTCCTCATGGTCCTGGTTGCTAAAACAACTATTTTGAATAAAACTTAATAGCAGTACTTACTAATAGAAACTTCTAATAAGAAAGGGGGTGTTGTTTGAAGACGCATCTAACAAATCTTGTCTTCCTGTTAGCCATGTTAGGCATATCGGCTGGTTTTGTGATAGCAATAGCAGATATTTGTCGAGGTACTTGGGAATGGTTGCACGTGATCATTTTCATTGCTGCTTTTGTTATGGCTGGATCAGGTATTACCGTTGGCTACCATCGATATACAACCCATCGCTCTTTTGCTTTTACCGCCGTCGGCAGATGGTTGGTGAGGCCAATGATCCTTTTTATGGGTTGTTTGGCTTGGCAAGGTAGTCCAGGTCGTTGGGCTGCTATTCATCAAAAGCATCATCGATATACTGATGATGAGGAAGATCCTCATTCACCACATTGTCGGGATGGCCCTTGGTATCGTAAGTTGTATCAGTTTATGCACGCTCATGTACTCTGGTTATTCCGTGATATTCCGGGTATAAAAATCTGGGACAGGAGTAACCCTGATTGGTTGGAGCGTTTCATAACTAACTGGTATATCTTGATCGGTCCTGTTGGAGGCAGTTTGATTGCTTTAGCGATTGGTGGTTGGCATGGTATTGCCTGGTATTACGCCGCTGTTTTTTTGAGTTGGCATACTACTTGGTCTGTTAATAGCGTGACTCACCTGGTGGGTTACCGACACTTTAAGACAGGTGATCAGAGCACTAATCTCTGGTTACTGTCTCTTTTAACTTTTGGCGAGTCGTTACATAACAATCATCACGCTTCTCAGAGATCAGCTCGGTTTGCTCATCGTTGGTGGGAATACCTGGTTGATGTCGGTTGGTGGGAGATTTGGTTGTTGCGATGTTGCGGCATGGTTCATCAAGTCTATACGCCTCAAAAGAGGTCGATTGTTGACAGTTGATGGTCGACTGTTACAATTACAACAGAACTTTGAGGAACGACAGTCCTGTTCATGCACAGGACTTCGCTACCTGAAGAGATCTTCCCTTGAGAAAGGAGGTGTTAAAGGCGGGGAATGGATTCGCAATCCGCCCTAAACTGACTTCTATCAACGAGATTCCTCGTTTGGTTGGTTTAGTAGAGGGTATCCCTATCTTTTTTCCCCATAAGAGGGGATGGTCATGGCTGATGGCTGGCAAATCAGCTACGTGCTTTGAAAAAAGCAGCCTGATGTCATGACCTCCCTTCGTTTTGCAACTCACAACCTGTGCTTCGGCGCAGGTTTTTTTTGACTTCCTATCAATAAATTTATATTGTTAGAGCAATGAATATTGCTTTTTTGCTAGTTGTTTTGATAGCGATAACTCTTGGTTTTGTGGCTTTATTTTGGTTTTTGAATAAAAAGTTATCCCCAGAAAATAAGAGTGATGATAAGTCCCTATTATTGCTACAAAACCAGATGAATGAGATTAATCGAACTTTAGATTCTCACTTTAAGGAGTCGAGTCGCATGTTGCAAAAGCAGTTTGGCAGCAGCGCTACTATTATCAAAGACGTCACCGAGCGCCTTACCAAGTTAGATGAGACTAATAAGCAGGTGGTAGGTTTTGCTGATCAATTGAAGAGCTTGCAGGATGTATTAAAGAATCCTAAGCAGCGAGGAGTATTAGGGGAGTACTATCTAGAAACTTTGTTAAAAAACATCTTTCCTCCCGGAGTTTATCAGATGCAGTATAGCTTTAAAGATGGCTCTATTGTTGATGCGGCTATTTTTTATCAAGACAAGATAGTGCCGGTTGATTCCAAGTTTAGTTTAGAGAACTATAATCGCATTTTAGAGGCGCGGACCAATGATGAGCGAGAGAAGTTAGAGAAGGCTTTCAGTCAGGATTTGAAGTTAAGAATTGAAGAAACCTCTAAATACGTGAAGCCGGAGGAGAATACGACTGATTTCGCCTTTATGTTTATTCCGGCCGAAGCTATTTATTATGATCTTTTGATTAATCAAGTGGGAGCGGTGAAGAGTAATACGCGAGATTTAATTGAATATGCTTATAGGGATAAGAAGGTGATTATCGTCTCTCCTACTTCCTTTATGGCCTATTTACAGACCGTTATGCAGGGTATGAAGACGCAGCAAATAGAGCAGTCTGCTAAAGAGATTATCAAGAGAGTGCAAGTCTTAGGACGTCATTTGAGTGCTTATGAAAAATATATGCAGAAGATGGGTAATCATTTGGGAACTACGGTTAACACCTATAACTCTGCCTATAAAGAGCTAGGGAAAATAGATAAAGATGTTTTGAAGATTGGTGGTAAGGCGATTGGAACCAAGACGGAGGTTTTGGATAAACCAAAGCAAGAGGAGGGAACTTTGATTTAATGGAACAGGTTGTACGGGATAAAAAGTGGTGGCAGCTGATTAGTGTCGCTCGGCTTTTTCAATACCTACCTTTCATTGATTTGGTTTTTGGATCAGGTTCTTTGGTTTTGGGCAGGGTTCGTCAGGAGTCTGATCTAGATGTTTTGACGGTGGCTCGATCGGGTCGGCTGTATATTGCTCGATTTTTTTGCTTATTAACTTTTGGTTTGTTAGGTAAGAGGACTCACATGGATAGATTGAATGAAGGGCTTTGTTTCAATCATATTTTGACCAAAGAGGTTTTTCGATTGCCAGAACCACACTATGAATATGACCATCTTTTATATAATAATCTGGTCCCTATTTATGGTTCAGAGGTTTTAATTAATGAGTTCTATCAGGTCAATAATGATTGGCTAGGAGAGGTTAGGAGGTTTGAAGATGATTTACGTTATTATAATGAAGTTCATTTTTTAAAGAGAGGGGTTGAGGCTTTATTGAGTGGTAAGTTGGGTGATTGGTTGGAAGGTGTTTTAATGAAAATTCAGCTGAGGAAGATTAAGCGAAGTATTGTTAGATATAGTAATGAAGACTCCATTGTGTGTTGTAATGAGAAAGAAGTTAAGTTATGGTTTAATCCTAATAGTAAAAATGGCTAAAGAAGAAGTAAAAATTGTTCCTAAAGGGTGGGGACATGAGGTTTGGATTGTTAACAAGGAGGCCTATTGTGGCAAAATATTGTTCTTTAAAAAAGGAAAAAAGTGCAGTTGGCACTATCATAAGTTAAAAGACGAGACTTTTTACATCCAAAGTGGGAAGTTGGAAGTTTTCTTTAGTCGTCGTGATGAGATTGAGATGGCCGAAAAGATCGTTTTAGAACCTGGCGATGTTTTTCATGTGCCAATTGGCACTAGGCATCAGATGTTAGGTTTAGAAGATACTCAGATGTTTGAGTTTTCTACTCAACACTTTGATAGTGATTCACATCGTCTTATTAAAGGCGATTAGTGTTATAGCCGGACCCCCTGTCAACCATGACCCAAGATTAGTAGGTAGAGGACTTGAGGATTGCTGCCGCTCAATTTCTCGATGACCTCCTTATTAATTTGAGTTGACAGGGGGTCTTTTTTTACTTAAAATCTACCCCATGATGAATATAAAACCTTTAAATGGCAATCTTTTCTTAGAACCTATCGATGAAGAAAAAACTACCGAGTCTGGTATTGTCCTGCCAGACACCGCTGAGAAGCAAAGGCCGGTGAGAGGCAAAGTGATTGCTGCTGGTCCTGGTAATAAAAATGATCAGGGGCAGGTTATCCCTATGACCGTTAAGGTGGGGGACGTGGTCTTCTTCAAACAGTACGGTCCAGATGAAGTTGAGGTAAATGATAAAAGATATTTAGTTGTTTCAGAGTCGGATATTTTAGCAATTATTGAATAATTATATGGCAAAACAAATTTTATTTAATGAAAAAGCTCGACTAGCACTTCAGAAAGGAGTGGATCAGTTAGCTAACGCAGTTAAGGTGACCTTGGGTCCTCGAGGTAGAGCGGTGGTTTTGGAAAAGAGTTATGGCTCACCCACTATTACTCATGATGGTGTAACTATTGCAAAAGAGATTGAGTTGGAGGATAAGATTGAGAATATTGGAGCAGAATTGGTGAAAGAGGTTTCATCCAAGACGGGTGATAATGCGGGCGATGGTACGACTACCGCCACCGTATTAGCTCAGAAGTTTATTAATGAAGGTATTAAAAGAGTGGCGGCTGGTATTAGTCCTATTACCTTAAGAGAGGGTATTGATAAGGCTAAGGTCGTGGTTTTAGATTCTTTAAAGGAGTCGGCTCAACCAACTGATAATACTGAGAAGATTGCTCAAGTAGCTACAATCTCTTCTCGTGATCCAGAGGTGGGTAAGATGATTGCTGAGGTGATTGGAAAGGTGGGAAATGATGGCGTGGTAACTGTTGAGCAGTCTAATACACTGGGTATTTCTAAGGAGGTGGTAGAAGGTCTTCAGTTTGATCGTGGTTATATTTCTCCTTATATGATGAGTAATCCGGAGCGAATGGAAGCGATTTTGGAAGAACCTTATATTTTAGTAACTGATAAGAAGATTTCTGCTGTTAGTGATCTAGTTCCTTTGTTAGAAAAAGTAGTGCAGAGTGGGAAAAAGGATATGGTTATTATCGCTGATGATGTTGAGGGTGAGGCGTTAGCTACTTTAGTGGTTAACAAGCTTAGAGGAACCTTTAATGTTTTAGCTGTTAAGGCACCTGGTTTTGGTGATCGACGTAAAGAACTCTTGCAAGATATTGCAGCCGTTACAGGCGCTGACTTTATTTCTGAGGAGGTAGGTAAGAAATTAGAAGGTTTGGAATTAGGGGTCTTGGGTAGAGCTCATCGAGTGGTGGCTACCAAAGACAATACTACTATCGTTGGTGGTAAAGGGGAGAAGGTCCAGATTGATAATAGAATTAGTCAGATAAAGGCTCAGTTAGAATCTGCTACATCTGAATTTGAGAAAGAGAAGTTGCAAGAAAGGCTTGGTAAGTTGTCTGGCGGGGTGGCTGTTATTAAGGTGGGAGCGGTAACTGAGGTAGAACAAAAAGAGACTCAGCATCGAGTTGAGGATGCTGTAGCGGCTACTAAGGCGGCTATTGAGAGCGGTATTGTTGCTGGTGGAGGCGTGGCTTTAGTTCGAGCTGCTCAGGCAGTGAAGAAGCTAATGAACGGCTTTAATAAGAGCTCTACAGAAGACTTGGGTCGTTTAGCGGGAGCTCAAATTGTTTATGATGGTTTGATTACACCAATCAAACAGATTGCTGAGAATGCTGGTCATGATTCTGGCGTGGTTTTGGATCGAGTTATGCGACAGACCGATGATTATGGCTTTAATGCTTTAACTGGTACTTATGGCAAGTTATTTGAGTTGGGAATCATTGATCCTCACAAAGTGGTGCGTAGTGCTTTTGAGAATGCTATTTCTATAGCATCGCTTTTCATCATTACCGAAACGGTAGTGGCGGATATTCCAGCTAAGGATGATAAGCCAGCACCTGGCCCTCAGATGCCACCAGGAATGGGCATGGGCGGTTTCTAAGGAGATAAGAAAGAGGCGGTTATACTGCCTCTTTTTATTTTGAGTTATACTTAAAACATGGGTGATTATTATGGTCTAAATTTCTTTACTAAAGCAGCACTAGTTTCGGTTTTTGTTTTGGCAATCGTATTTATGGTTATGGGAACTTTTTTTGGTGAACAGGGTCCGGGGCAGGTTTTGTTTGCTGAGGAGGAGTTGGTAAAAGAAGATGCGGGGTCGATGGTGGCCAAGGGTGTTTTGATGGTGTCTGGAAGTAATGGACTTTCTTTTTTTAATACAACTATTCCTGACAAGTTAGTGTTAGTGGGTAGATTGTTGGACTTTAAGGTTGATGATCTTGTTATTACAAAAAAGGTTGTTGTGGCGGTAGGGAGTGGGAGATTGTTTATAATAAATGCCCCCTCTCCAAAAATTCAGTTGGCATCCAGTCTTGATTTGCAGTGTAGTCGGTTAAGTAATGTTTTTGTTAATCAGGAAAAAGCTTACGTTACCTGTAACGAAGAGCGGCCTATTTTGATGATAATTGATATAAAGAATCCAGCCGCCCCTTTGTTTTTATCAAGTACTCCTACCGACAATAAGGTTGAGCAGATAGTGTTTGCTAGTCAAGAACAAGCTTTCATTCTTTTAGAAGGTGGAGCTATTCAGTCTTGGGATTTGAGCAATGATTTATTACCACAGAGAAAATCAGAGATAAGAATGGAAGAAGCTCAATTTATTAAAATGATTAATTGATGAGATTGGATTGTTAATAAAAAACCGCGCTTTAAAGCGCGGGAGTGTTTTTATAAAAAAGGACGTCTTATTTTAAGAGCTTTTGAGAAGTCAAAGATTGGTTGGGGAGGTTTTTCTGTTCCATGGGGAGTGAACCTGCCCTTTCTTTTCCTTCGGCGTGTTTCTTTGATTGATATTGATCTTTGACCAAGAGGCTGTTGGTGACAGACTCTTCTAGCGGATCCCTTGTCTCTGGCCATCGTTACCGCCTTCCTAGATTATTTTATGAAGTTGTTAAGGTTCTATTTGGCGGAAGGGGTGGGATTCGAACCCACGAGAGGACGTACCTCCACGCGTTCCAGGCGTGTGCCTTAAGCCACTCGGCCACCCTTCCAAGCTTTTTTAAGATACCGTTTTTAATAGGATAAATCAACTTGACGTTGGTTTTTTATATTGCATAAAAAAAACCTCTTAGTTTTTAGTTAAGAGGTCGAGCCGCTCAAAAGAGTAGCTGCTAAGTAGTGACTATGCCATTCAACATCATGAAGCCGGTTTGGAGCCTGTCCCCAATTGGGGGGTCGCCTCGATCTGCGATTTCATCTGCGGTTGGCAAATTTCTTTGCCAGTGGCCAGGGGGGCATCGGTGCTCCTCTGCCTCCGCTCGAGAAAAAAGTTCGCTATTACAAGCGAAACAAACTAGTCTGTGTCCTGGCATCATGCCCATCTCCTTATGTGAACAACAAACAAACTTTTTCTTGAACAGCCATTGTTCAAGGAACTATGTGATATCATACTTTGTTTTATTAATTTGTCAATAAAAAACCCCAGCCAAATGGCTGGGGGGTAGCTGATCGTTGGGTCCTCATTCCCAACTTGCTTGAAGGCCTTCCATGATTAGACGACGCTGTTCTTCGGAGAGACCTTTCACTCCCCAAATCACCTTAAAAAGGTTTGCCCCAGTGAGGTCCGCCCTAGTAAGGTTCGCCTCAGTGAGGTCCGCCCCCCATAGGTCCGCCCCACGAAGGTCCGCC
>DPNX01000010.1:0-204 GCA_003539915.1 Patescibacteria group bacterium
CGACCAAAGGTAAGCCGCATCTATGTCTTAGCTGGTTTATCATTTCTATCTTCTTTAAATGTATAGAAAGGGGGGTAGAGTGTCAAGCTTGTTTTTGGGTATAAATAATAAAAAAGTATATACCTTAGTACATACTATAATATATACCATCTCCTAAATAAAAAAGAGCGAGAGGTTTTTAACCCACTCGCTCAAAATCCGGTT
>DPNX01000010.1:511-5962 GCA_003539915.1 Patescibacteria group bacterium
ACTCGCTCAAAATCCGGTTGGTAATTTAGAATTTAGCCTCAAAGAGGGAAACCTGCGTTGAGCCCTCCGGAAAAAGATGTGATTGGTGTTTTAGATTTAGCCTTGAAGGCAATGTCTTTTTAACCCATCACATCAATATTCAATGCTTATTATGCTGTGATAGTAAGATTTTGTCAATAAAAAACCCCCGCTATAGCAGGGATTTTCCGTCAATGTAAGATAACAGCTTAGCTGCGACTCTCCCACTCAGATCTCATATCTTTGAGGATTCGAGCGGCCTCACCTTTTCCACCTAAGCCGAAGGCCAAGCCTCCTGCTAAAGCGAACATGATAACAATACCCGTAACGACGGTATTAATTATGTCAGTCGCAACGCCTAACTGCGAGACAGCAGCTAGTAAACCGAAAATCATTATTGACCACCAGGTCAAGCTTCCTAGGAATTTAGCTGCATGTAATCGAGTTGATAGGACAGAAGCAGCGACTAGTTTTTTCAAGAATCCAGCAATGACAACTGTTGCCAAAGCGATCAAGAAAGCCACTATCACTTGTGGGATGTATAGTAATACCGTACCCAAGAAAACCGATAGAGCAGTAAAGCCAAGAATGTCAGCAGCAGCAAGCACGAAGACGATAACCATGAACCAATAGACTGCTTTTCCTAGAAAAGCACCGGTATTAAGTTCAAGATTAGCTCTGTGCAGATAAGTCTCTACTCCTAACTTTCTCAACAAACTATCGATCTTTAGATAACGAGCTATTCCTTCCACTATCTTATCAAGACCAGCAGCTACAATAAGGCCGATTATCAATACAACAATCGCACCAATTAAATCGGGTAGAACTCCAAGTGTTTGCAACCACAAATTCTGAAGTGACTGATTCACTACGTCCAACCATTGTTGAGCGGTCATAGGCGTTTAACAAATGTTTTTGTTTTTCGACTGTTTACAATATAAATTTTACCATATGCGATTTGGTAACTTGTGTGGATAACAAAGGGAGTTGGAATTTGCTGATTTAACCCTCTGAAGAAAGAAGTTCCTCGATTGGGGGTTGTAGAACATCCTCAACTATACCGCTCAAAGCTCTCTTACCAGTTCTAAGATTTAAAATTATTTTTTTAACCTCCTCATTATTAGGATTGGTCTCTATAATCATCTCAAATTGCTCTAGAGCCTTCTGAGGATCTTTTTGGCGATCATAGATCAAACCAAGGAAATAACGGGCGTTAGCGTAGCCAGGAGCTAGCTTAACAACCTCTTCAAACTCTTCACGAGCCGAGGTAAAGCGTCCGGACTCATAATGAAGGAGTCCTAGCTGGAAAAATACCCCTACATTATTAGGCGCTATTTGCTTAATTCTCTCCGCTTTATTGATAGCTGTTTTAATTTTTCCTTGCTGATCATAGATTTGAACTAGCAAAAAGTGAGCTGGTGCATAATCATTTTTGAGCTTGATAGCCTTCTCTAAACTGGTAATAGCATTGGTATAAGCCTTATTAACAACTCCTCTACCTTGTTTCTCTGAACGCAGACGCCGAGCTAATAAGGTGTAAGCTCTACCCATATTAAAATGAATAACCGGATTAGCTGGCTCTAACTCGGTAGCTTTTTTATAAGCTTCCAGGGCGTGAATCTCTGATCCAGGAACTAAAGGAATAATATTCTCATAAACACTGCCTAGATTAATCCAGTTATCACCATTCAGCTGATTAACTTCGGTGGCTCTCTTGGCAGCCGCAATAGCAGAACTGATGTCGGTGGCAAATCTTTTCTGTAATTCAGCTGGTGAGAGATCTTGCTTCAGCAACGAATTAATCTTGATTAGATAGACAGTGGAGATAGTGCGAAGATAAGTCTCGTTACGAGAGTCCAAATCACTAGCTCTCTGAATCAAAGGCAAGCCTTTATCAACTCCTAGCTTCTCAACCTGGTCCTTGCCTTGTTTGAAATAGATAGCGGCTACATAATGCTGACCCAGAAGATATGAGGTACTAGCAACAAAAACAATAACGATCATTAATCCAAGTGATAAGAAGAAGGTCTTCTGAGGAGCATCAACCAAAGAGAAGGTTTTATAATCCTTGTCTTGAGCCGTGATGATAAATAGCAAGGCAGCTAAAGCAAAGAGTAAGAAGAAGATAGAGAAGTTTTGTTGATAGAAGAAGAAAGTTAATGTCAGATAAAGCAGAGCTGTAAGAATAGCCCAAAAAACAGCCTCCTGTTTTTTGCTAATGCTTTTCATGGCTTTAAATCCATGAAGAATCAAAAGTAATAGGAAGGTGGCGAAGAGGATCATCCCTAACACTCCCCAATTGACCATGTAAGTTAAGAAAACGTTGGCTCCCTGAGTAAATCGTGTACCCCAGAAAGGCGTAGCATTTAAAACAGGATCGCGATAAAGAGCGTACTGATAAGGATAGGTGGCTGGACCAACTCCCAAAAGCACATTCTTGACGTCATCTCTCATGACTTGCTGACCAATATCCCAACTAGCTTGTAAGCTAGGCATGGCCTCAGGAAGTAGATTAAAAGTTGGTAATGGTAAGCCTAAGAAATTTAATTTAGCAAGAATTAAAACCGTAGAGATGGCGATAATAACCAAGATGATGTGTTTATCATTTTTAATCTTCTTACGTAACTTAAGGGTTGTTAAGATCAAGCCGGCTAGTATGAACCCTGCAAAAACCGCCCAGTAGCCAATAAGGAAGGTGGCTATAAATAGAGCGATAGCAAAGATAGTTAAAATCAGAGCCGCCTTCTTACTAAACTGATCTTTATCTAAGTACAGTAAAGTTAAGAGAGTAACAAAGACAGCGCCTAAATAGATACTTAAAGCATTAGTGGTACCAATAGGATTAAAGACCAAGCTATGAGTAAAACTCCATGGTAATAACCAAATACCGAAGAACTGTAGGATGCTATAGATAAGAAGCATTAAAGAAGATATGAAGATAAGGCTCAATAGATAGCGAGCATCCCCCTCTTTACGAAACAAAGTACTAAGCAAAAAGAAGAAGACTCCAAAAACTAGAACGTTAACAAAGATATCAACCTCGCTACCATTAGCACCAAAAAAACCGTTATTGCTAGCTCCAGAAAAAATCGCGCTGATAAGAGAGAAAGCTACTAAACCTAAAGCAACAAAGTAAGCTACGTTTTTTCTATAAACCAATCTCCCCTTGGCCACACCGCCTATCAACCAAGCAATAAAAGCTAATAATACTAAACCACCTAAAAAGACCTGTTTATCAAGAGATACAGGTAAGTGAGTTAAGGGTAAAAAAAATAAGGGGGTAAAGAAAAAGGCTATACCAACTAACCAACGAGATATCCTTTCCCAAATATTAAATTCAGACAAGATTTTGGTAGACATGTATTAATATATTATAAATTGTTCTTAACTTGTCATCAAGCAACATTGATATTGCTTTTCAAAATTAATCTTCTAATATAGAAAAAATTATTTAAAGCAGGCCGCTCTTACTCTAGATCGAGCAGTTTTTTGACTCCAATGACTTTCACAATATGGATATTGAACAACGAGCGTACACTTGTTATTGCTATAATCTGGAATTATATCCCAACCAAACAAATGAATTGTACCTCCAGCTCCAGGAGTACCCGTACAATTTAATAAGTTTGGATGAGAAGAGGGGCAAGTTGCTACTAACGTCAACCCTGGAGAGTTATTGGTAAGAGCCTTATGCTTAATCTTACACACAGACTCTTCTACCAAAATTATATTTTTCAAACCAGCTTCTTCACCATTAACTAGATATCTGCCGGATGTATTAATATCTCCATCAACATCAAGCTTATATCCTGGAGTTTCAACACCAATACCAACCTTGCCGTCAGCTTGAACAATTAATAAATTATTAACAACACTTGTGCCATTATGACTTCTAATAAGTAACTTTCCTCTAGTTGGACTAATATCTAAATTAATATCCTTATCTGCATTAGGGTTTCTAATATTAAGATTATTGCCACCACTAGCTATTTGAATGTTACGACTCCCACTAGCACCAATCAGAGTTATATTACCATCAACCGTTAATCTAGAAGTAGGATTTTCTGTTCCTACACCCAGCTTGTAACCAGTGTGAGTAAGGTAGGTTATTTTTTTAGAAGCATCCTCTGTCCAAGAATTGTCAGGTAAAGAGTTTACCTTAGACTTTCCAGCCTCTCGCTCAGCAATTGTCAAAGGACCGTTGCCCTCTCTATTAGGATTGTTAAGAGCATCAAAGAGAATTAATGCATCAAGCTTGTTGACATAATCATCACCATTAACATCGGCTCGAGCATATGTCTCCCGTGGCAAGACCATTTCTGTATTCATATAAGTAACTATTGAATTGATATCATTTCCACTCAAAACCCCATTATTATCAACATCACCGTTACCACCCAACATATATACACCATCATTGACTTCTAATTTGGCTTGTGGGGTTTTTGTACCGATACCAACTTTTCCTGTATTATCTATCGTCAAAGCTGTTTGATCGTGAACATCAAGATTCATCCTTACAGTATCAGCGTCAATTTTTTCTGTATAAATAGCGGAATTAATAGTTACCCTTGGTGATGCTTGGCTAGTTCTCTGTTGAAAAACTATACCAGCCTTTCTATTGATTTTAGCTGAACTGTTATTAAGTATCTTTAAATGTAATTTATCAATATTATCAATACTTCCTCCTGAAATCTGATGAGATATAATTAATGGATTAACATTACCCCACTTGCCAATAGAAACGTTTCCATTATCACCAATAGACATCTTTATATTATCTTCATCGCCCGAACGAAGAACATGAGCTTCTTCCTCCCTTATCCAAACGCCTCCTCCTAACTCTTCACCATCAGCTATAAACTTAGTTGCTGTAACTGCGCCCTCTACATCGAGCTTGGTCTCTGGATTAGTTTTGCCGATACCAACATTACCATCCTTGTTAATAAACAACCTACTTTCTCCATCTCCATCCTTGAAAGAGTAATTCCATGCTTCAAATTGTGCTCTTATGGGACTATTGTTCTCATCGTCAAACCTTAATTGAACTGCGTTAGCCTGATCACCCTTTTCAATAATCAACATATCATCTTGCGCCTCCCTAACCCCAAAAGAGTAGTTCCATGCTTTAAATTGCGCTCTTATAGGACTGTTGTCCTTATCGTCAAACCTTAATTGAATTGCATTAGCCTGATCACCATCCTCAACAATTAATGTAGCGTCTGCTGCCTGCCTAACCTCAAATGACCCTCGCGGACTACTGGTGCCAATACCAACAGCCCCCTCTTCTCGATAAATATTATCACCATCAACAGTCCAAACACTCCCTCCTAATTCTTCACCATTAGCGTTTTTAAATTTAGTTGCTGTAATTGTGCCCTCTACATTAAGATTGGCTGGCGAATCGTTTTCCCCAATACCAACATTGCCATC
>DPNX01000010.1:6257-6766 GCA_003539915.1 Patescibacteria group bacterium
TTCCCCAATACCAACATTGCCATCCGTATCAACAAAAATACTATTACTAAACTGATTATTAGTTCCCAGTATTCTCAATTGAGCTAAAAAGTTTTGAAAAACACTACTAGCCAATAAAGGACTGCTAGAAGAAAATAATAATAGAGCAACTAAAATAAGAACTGTTAAAGAAACTGCGCTAAATGATTTTGGTGATTGATCTTTCATATTATCTTCTTATTAATAATAACATTGTTAATTTCTAAAATTGAAAAGCGTTGACTCTAATTTTTACCGTTCCATAAGGAGCGCCTCCATATTCAGAGATACCAATATCTTTCTTTACAAGACTAATGGTAATTTTTCCATCAGATCCAACTACCGATTTTACTTCTGGAACAATAGTATTATTGAAGAAAGAGGTTCTAATATCAGCAGCCACAATATTAGGAGAGACGATTATATTGCTATTACTATCAAAAATTCCAGAGGACTTGAGGACGCCAAAACTACTACAACGATTACAACCA
>DPNX01000010.1:7084-7412 GCA_003539915.1 Patescibacteria group bacterium
AGGAGGCTGCTCCCCCGGTCAAATCAACGGTAATTGTTTCTGAATTATCGTTATAAACTTCGAAAGTAAACTCGAATGAAGCAACTTTAATAGCGCTGCTCGTGTCTAATTCCTGACCATTAACCAGATACTTGCCGGTGATGTCGATATCACCATCTACAGTTAACTTACCATCCTCAAATTTATACAACACAGTATTATCAGATTTGAGAATCTGGAATATTCCTGCGCCTGTTAGTTGGAGATCGAAATTATTAGCCCCTAATTTAACCACCGTACTCGCATCAAGAGTCAGGATGTCTTTGAGATGAGTGAAGTCGATGGAGTC
>DPNX01000013.1:0-7019 GCA_003539915.1 Patescibacteria group bacterium
TTAGAGATTGATGATCTAGTTTCAGCTAGTGGTGGCGGTGCTACCAATACGGCTGTTACTTTTGCTCGACAGGGATTGAGAGCAGCAGCAGTTTGTCGAGTGGGTGATGATTTGTTTGGAGCGGAAATTATTAATGAGCTAAAGAGAGAGAAGGTTAAATCCTTTATTATTAAAGACAAGAAGAGACCAACCGGTTATGCCACCATCCTCCTTTCTCCAACTGGTGAGCGTAGCGTTTTGGTTCATCGAGGGGCGGCTGAAGATTTAAAAGCAAGTGAAATTCCCTCTCATTTGAAAAGTCGGTGGTTATATGTGGTGCCTAGTCATATTTCTTTATCGGTAATGAAGAAGGTTGTTGATCAGAGTTTAGCCTCAGGTGCCTTGATAGTGATGAATCCCTCACGTTTTTATATAGAAATGGGAGCGGTTAAGTTGAGGTCTTTATTACAAAAATTAGCGGTAGTGATTGTTAATAGAGAGGAGGCTTCTTATTTAACTGGCATCGATTACAAGAAAACTAAGGATATTTTTAAAGCTTTGGATCAGATGGTGCCGGGAATTGCTGTTATGACCGATGGATCTAAAGGAGTTTGGGTTTCTGACGGTACTTATCTTTATCAGGCTGGTATTTTTACTAACAAAAAGATTTTGGATCGTACGGGAGCTGGGGATGCTTTTGGGTCAGGTTTTGTAGCTGGCCTTGCTAAGAAGGAGAATGTTAGTCAGCAAGAGGCTATTGAGTACGCTATTCGTTTAGGAAGTGCTAATGCTACATCTGTGGTGGAGGCGATTGGTACCAAGCAAGGAATTTTGACTAGAAGTAGTTTTGAAAAAGAGAGGCGATGGCGGAAATTGAATATTAAGATAAAGAAGTTGTAATGGCTAATAATGAGTATCGGCAAAAGATAGCTCGAATATTACGTGTTCCTCAATCAACTTTAATCAAGTTGGAGGAGGCTTTAGATGTATCTACAGGTAAAGCTGGTATTTTAGAAAAACTAGCTATTGAAAACGAAGACCTAATTAACAAAAAACTAACAGAGCTAGGATTAAAAAGAGATTCCAAGTCTCATGAGATTTTTGATTCTTTAACTAGCAAGATTGAAGCTGATGATTTAGCTTTATTGAAAATCATTGGTCACTCTAACTTGAGGGGCTATGAGGCGTCGCAAAAGGTTTGTCAGTTTGTGAGGCAGATTCACCCTACCCCTACCGGTTTTTTTCTAAAAAAAGAAAAAGCTAAAGAGTTGCTAATGGCTGAGCCACCAAAAAAAATTATGGCTGCTTTGGGTTATACCAAGGTTGAAGATTTATTAGAAAAAGAGGATCTCTTAGAGGTTTATAGCGCTTTACGTTTTCTAGAAGATAGGGAGTGGCAGAACAATATTTTCTTTAAGCAGTACGAGAGTTTAATGCCATCTGACTTTGAACAACGACCCTTAGAGATCAGAGCACTTAATGAAAAATGGGCGGAGGCGGCGGAGAAGTTTGTGGCCAAGAAATATCATAACGTTAGTCATCTGAAGGAGATGGGGGTTATTTTTGTGATTCCAATCTTTCTAGGTATTTCAGGAGAGACTTTACGATTACTCAGTCTCCTACTTCATTACGTTCATGAGATTAAATATTACTCCGATATTTTTTATCATAATTTCGCTCCTAATGAGAAGGCGTTTGCAGCTAATCTAATTTCCGCTTTACGAGGTGATGTTATTGAACATCGTATACCGGAACCGATAGCGGAAGCTCAACGTCCAAAGATATTGGTTGTGCAGCGTTATTTAGCTAAAGACGATCAAAATGATTGGCGGCTTTTTGAGCCTCATATTAATCCTGAGGCTTTGCATTGGCAGCGAGCAGAAAATGAGATTGTTAAACTTAACCACGGTTTAACTTTTTGGTCGGGGTTAGGTTGGACGGGTGATTTCTTTAAATCAGAAGCAGGGGTAGATATCTTGGTTAGTTTTAACTTGGTAGATACGGCGATGGCTTTAGTTAAACAGAAAGAACTGATAAAATATCTCTACCATCACCAAGAAGCGTTGTGGAACAAGATCTTTAGCGAGTATTTCAGCATTGAGGAGTTGGAGAAGTTGAGTAAGGATTATATAGTTAAAGGGTGGTTTGAAGTTTAATATGAAAACCTTAAAACAAATAATTAAAGCAGCAGAGAAGAAGAAGGTAGCAGTGGGGCATTTTAATTTTGCTGAGATGTCTGTTTTGCGAGCTGCGGTGGATGTAGCTGAGAAATTGAAGGTTCCGATAATAATGGGTACTTCTGAGAGTGAGAGAGCTTTTATGGGTCCTGATCAAGCGGTAACTTTGGTAAAGAGTTTGAGAGCAATGGGCTTACCTATTTTTATTAATGCCGATCATACTAAATCTTTGGAGAGGGTAAGAGAGGCGGCAGCAGCAGGTTATGATGCCATTCTCTTTGATGGTGGAAGTTTATCTTTTGAAGAGAACGTTAAGTTGACTAAGGAGGTGGTGGAGTATGTAAAGTCTATTAACCCAGACATTATAGTTGAGGGAGAGTTGGGTTATATAGGGTCTTCATCAAAATTACTGAAAGAAGTCCCTGAGGGAGCTGCTATCACTAAAGAACAGCTCACTACCGTTAAAGAAGCTAAGGAGTTTGTTAAGGAGACTAAGGTAGATATGTTGGCTCCAGCGGTGGGTAATATTCATGGCATGCTGGTTAATGCTCCAGAACCCAATCTTGATCTGGCTCGAGTAAGAGCAATTAAAAAAGCTGTGGGTATTCCATTGGTATTGCACGGGGCTTCTGGCAATACGGACAATGATGTGAAGGGAGCTATTAGGGGTGGTATTTCAATTGTTCATGTTAGTACTGAGATCAGAGCTGCTTGGCGCAAGGCCTTGAATAACTCTTTGAAAGTTGATGAGGAGGAGATTGCTCCTTACCGAATTCTTAAGGCTCCACGAGAGGTAGCGGGAGAGGTTATTGAAAAGAAGTTGAGAGTATTTAATAAGTTGAAAAAATAAACCTTTCGTGTTATAAAATTAGCCTATGCAATTAACCGCTGAAAAAAGAGAGGTTCTTGGTAAAAAGACCAAGTACTTAAGAAGTGAGGGTAAGGTACCTGCCGAATTATACGGTCGAGGTATTGATAATGTTCACTTATCAGTTTTAACTGATGATTTTAAGACCGCTTATAAAGAAGCGGGTAAAAATGCTGTTATAGAGCTTAAATTTGGTGATGAAAAGAGACCTGTGATGGTTTATGACGTTCATCGTCATCCTGTAACTGGTGATATTCAGAATATTGATTTTTATCAAGTTAAGATGGACGAGGTGGTTCAGGCTGATGTTGCTTTAGATTTCATTGGTGAGTCACCAGCTGTTAAAGATAAAGAAGGTGTGTTGGTTAAGGCCATGCAATCACTTAGTATTGAAGCTTTACCAGCTAACATTCCTCAAAATATTGAGGTTGATATTACTCAATTAGAAGACATTGATCAGAGTATTTATGTCAAAGATCTTCCTTTAGCTGATTTAGAAAAGAAGGATGTTAAGATTTTGGTAGAACTTGATAGCGTGGTAGCAAGTGTTAAAGCTCAAATGACTGAAGAAGAGGATCAAGCCAAAGCTGAGGAGGGTGCTGATATTGAAGGAATAGAAGTTGAAGGTGGTGAGAAGCAAGAAGAAGGTGAAGCAGGAGCAGAAGAAGCTAAAGTAGAAGGAGGTGAAGAGAAGAAAGAAGAAGCTAAAGAGGAGTAATATAGAGGATTAATATTAGAAAAACAAAGCTTCCCTTATAGGGAAGTTTTTGTTTTAATTAAATACATGAAGTCTTTGGCAAAAAATGCACTTCTAGTTTTTTCAACCGTATTTTTATTGGTGTCGGTTGTTTCAGCTGCTCCACCAACTCAGGCTGAAAGACGAGAGTTGGAAAAACAATTAATAGAGGTAGAGAAGAAGATTGCTGAGACAGAAGGCATTGTTGAAGGATATCAAGAGCAAGGTAAAACATTAAAACGAGAGATAGGGAGATTTGATAATGATATTTATAAAACCACTCTTCAGATTAAGGCCATTAACTTATCAATCAATAAGTTAGATGGCGATATTAGAACTAATCAGGGTCAGGTAGCTCTTACCGCAGATAGGCTATACAGTCACAAGAAGGCTTTGAAAAAAGCTTTACAAGGCATATATGAACAGGAGAGTGAAACGGTGGTAGAGATTTTATTACAAAGCCCAAGTCTTTCTCATTTTTTCTCGGGAGTTAATGGCTTGCTAGAAATACAAGAAGGATTAAAAGACTCTCTTCAAGAAACTATTGATGTTAGAGATCAGTTATTGGATGAAAAAGAATCTTTAGCTAATAGTAGGTCTGATGAGTCTAATCTCAGATCATCTCGTAGTGTGGCTAAGAGGAGTTTGCAGAGTAAGAAGAATAAGAAGAAGGGCTTGCTAAAAGCTACTAAGGGTCAAGAAGCTGTATATCAAGAGGTGTTAAGAGAGTCACGAAAGACAGCGGCTCAGATTAGAAATAGAATTTTCGAATTTCTTGGAGGTGGTCAGCTAACTTTTGAGCAAGCTTACAAGTTGGCCAAAAGTGCTGGTGACTTAACTGGTATGAGTCCAGCCTTAATACTAGCGGTATTAGATAAAGAATCGGCTTTAGGAAGAAATGTGGGGAGGTGTACTTATAAGACATCTATGCATCCTCGACGAGATATACCAGTTTTTCTTGAAATAATGAAAGAGCTTGGTATTAATCCTGACTCGGTAATGGTTTCTTGTGCTATCAGTTACGACGGAGCTTATGGTGGAGCTATGGGACCAGCTCAGTTTATCCCTTCAACTTGGAAGATGTATAAAAATAGGATTGCTAAGGTGACTGGTAGTAACCCTCCTTCACCGTGGCGCAATCTTGATGCTTTCGTGGGCACCTCTCTTTACTTAAAAGATGCTTATAGTTCTAGAGCTTGTGTAGCATATAGCAAGGAACTACCTAATCAAACTAGAACCTTGCAGGAGAGATGTGCAGCTGCTAAATACTATGCTGGTAGTCGTTGGAGGCGTTATCGATGGACTTATGGAGAGAGGGTGGTGAAGAGAGCTCGCCGCTTTGAGGCTGATATCAAACAGATTTCTTCTTAGCTTTAGCTGCTTTTCGAAAAGCTTTGACTATTGCATCAAAGTTACCGTCCAATACTTTTTCAATATTATGGATCTTTTTTCCAATTCGGTGGTCGGTAATACGATCTTGAGGGAAGTTATAGGTTCTTATTTTTTCTGATCGGTCAGCAGATCCGACTTGCTCTTTACGTATACCACTGATCTCAGCGTGCTTTTCAAACTGTTGTTTTTCGTATAGTTTAGCTCTTAAAATATCCATGGCTAACTCGCGGTTTCTTTGTTGTGTTCTTTCGGCTTGAGAAGAGACGATGATACCACTTGGTTTGTGATGAATACGTACAGCAGTTTCCACTTTGTTCACGTTTTGTCCTCCAGGACCAGAAGAGCGGAAGAAGGAGATTTCTAAGTCTTGGTTGTTGATAGTTACCTCGGTTGGTTCAACTTTAGGTAGGATGGCTACCGAAGCAGTTGAAGTATGAATACGGCCTGATTTTTCAGTTTCAGGGACTCGTTGGACTCGATGAACACCAGATTCTTGTTTTAATTCATCGTATACGTGCTCACCACTGATCTCAGCTACAAAGCTTTTATAGCCATTATGACTAGTTTGGTTGGAATCGAGAACACTAAAACGCCACTCTTTTTTGAGAGCGTAGCGTTGATACATGCGAGCGAGGTCACCAGCGAAAATAGCAGCTTCATCACCGCCAGTACCAGCCCTGATTTCTAAAATAATTTTTTGCTTCTCAGTCATTTATTTCTCTTCTTTCTTCTTCTTGCGAGCAGCTTGCTTCACTTTTTTGCTACGAGTAGTAGTGGTCTTAGCTTTAGTTCTTCGAGCCTTAAACTTCTCCACCTTACCAACAGTATCAAGAATCTTCTCTTTACCAGTATAAAAAGGGTGGCAGTTGTAACAGATTTCTACCTCAATCTCTGGCTTGGTTGAGCCAGTAACAAATTCATTACCACAAGCACATTTAACTTTGGCTTCGGTAGTATATTTTGGATGAATTTCAGTTTTCATAATATGTTTAAAATATAGTAAAAAGCATTTTTAGTCAATAAAAAAACCGGCTAATTTAAAGAATATTAGCCGGGCAGATCTCATGGCAACATCTTCCAGATGCTTTTGGCCATTGTCGTTAAGAGAAAGGCTATAGCTCGGAAAGGGTAGGTTACTATGGATTTCACTATTTTTTGGCTGGTTTTTAAATACCATTTACCAGCTTGAGGCCAGACGCCCGAGATAGTGACTGATACTCCATAGACCATCAACCAGAGAGCGGCAAGAGCAACAAGTAGATTGGTAAAGTCATTCATGACAATCTCCTTCTAATGAACTGCTTGTATTATAGTGAAATATATGACTTTTGTCAACAAGTATGAATAGGAGTTTTTTATTATTGACAAACTTTCTTTAACCTATACAATGAACTTGTGAATTAGCTAGCACTAAATAACTGAAGTGAAGCATCTGCTTTTCTAGTTAGTGAAAAGGGGGTGTATTTTTTTCAGAGCTAGCAGTGACTGTATTTTGACAAAGAGACATCGCTAAAATAAAACAAACAAAACAAACAAGAAAAACAAGAGTTTTCTAGTTGTTCCAATATTTCTTTGATTTAAGCGTTAAGGTTAGGCAACTAACCTTTTCATTTAAATCTATTTACTGAGGATTTGATCCTGGTCCAGGATGAACGCTGGCGGCGTGGATAAGGCATGCAAGTCGAACGAAATGATCTTCGGATCATTTAGTGGCGAACGAGTTAGTAACACCTTCGCATCTACCCCATACTTGGGAATAACTCGGGGAAACCCGGGCTAATACCCAATGGTCCCGCAAGGGTAAAGGTTGTCGCAAGACTTCCGGTATAGGAGGAGCTTAGGTCCTATCAGCTTGTTGGTGAGGTAA
>DPNX01000013.1:7359-7782 GCA_003539915.1 Patescibacteria group bacterium
ACCAAGGCTATGACGGGTAGGGGGGCTGAGAGGCTGATCCCCAACGACGGCACTGAGACACGGGCCGTACACCCACGGGTGGCAGCAGTCGAGAATATTCCACAATGGGCGAAAGCCTGATGGAGCGACGCCGCGTGCAGGAAGAAACCTTTCGGGGCGTAAACTGCTTTTCCTAAGGAAAAAGATTATTTATAATTTGATATTACTTAGGGAATAAGGGGTAGCAAACTTCGTGCCAGCAGCTGCGGTAA
Source organism: Patescibacteria group bacterium (assembly GCA_003539915.1). GTDB lineage: Bacteria > Patescibacteriota > Minisyncoccia > UBA6257 > UBA11618 > UBA11618. The sequence goes on from DPNX01000013.1 coordinate 7,611, forward strand.
TACGAGGACCCCAAGCGTTATCCGGATTTATTGGGCGTAAAGCGCACGCAGACGGCCAAATGCGTCTGTTGTTAAATCTCAGGGCTTAACTCTGAGGCTGCAATGGATACGGTTTGGCTAGAGGATGCTAGAGGTTACTGGAACTCACGGTGTAGGGGTGAAATCCGTTGAT
>DPNX01000050.1 GCA_003539915.1 Patescibacteria group bacterium
AACCCGCTACCTAGGTAGCGGGTTTTTTAATAAGCTGTCCAAAGAGTCAGATGATGAGGACTGCGGCTTCTTTTTGCTCTTTGCTGCAATCGATAATTGAGCTGGCAAATGTTAATCCGATCCTCTTCTGATCTGATCTCATTGATCATTTTTAATAGTTCTATAGTAGCTCTGATTGATAGAGCTCTAATTTCAACCTCTTCTTGATTACCATACTCCAACTCGATCTCTTTCTTGATCTTCTTTTCAAGCTCTTTATCATATTCCAGGATCTTCATGTCATGAAGAGCTTGAGGAACTTGACAACCGGCTACCGGGCCAATACGATCAATATCTTTGATCGGCTTCAAACTGTTATCAGCTGAAGCTCGACCGTGATAGATAATGATCATGGTTTGAGCTCGTTGAAAAAAATTGAGATGAGTATAACTAGGATAATGGAAGCTGGAATCATAGAAGGGAGGGAAGAAGTTGCGAATAAAATTGATGATTCCCGCATCCCAACGAGTGGGAAAGGCTCGATACTCAGCATTGCTGAACAATCTTTCAAATCGACCACAAAAGTCTTTATTCAAAGATTGACCAATCATTTGCAGAGTTTGAAGGCGTTCCTTCAAGAGGGGAATGGTTGTCATATTGCCTTTCAAAATTTTGCGCAGATCTTTTTCTTTTATCTTGCTGAGATAGTCAGCATCTAGAATAGGAAGATCATTTTCTATCGCTCTCATTAAACAAGCGCTGAGAGCCATCGATCCTTTCCAGAGCCGTTTTTTATATCTAACAGCAAATCGTTGTTTATTTTTAGGATTAACGAAGCCATAATTGATGGCCATATTAATACCTAAAAACTGAATAAAATCTTCATCTTCTTTGGGAAGTGTTGGCAAATACCAATCAGGTAAGGGCATTTGTTGGTGAGCCCAAATCTTGGCCATTATTTCTAATTGACCAAAATTAATGCTTACATGACGAGTTCTTTCCCAAACTCCTTCGAAACTATTAAGCAAGGGATTGTCTATCATAACGGGTTTTTCCTTTGACAAAGGGCTACTAGTTATTTATACAATCATATAAATAGGTTATTAGTCAAAATATGGAACTTTATCGAAACAAAATATTATTTAGCACCTACCTCCTCAGCCTCTTTCTTTTGGTGGTGGCTTTTTCTATGGTCTACGTTCAGCTAGGAGAGGTGCAGCACCTCCTAATTATCCATTTTGATAGTTACAATGAGGTGCCTGACTTTTTAGGGTCTAAAGATAATGTTTATGGCATCTTGTTGATCGGATTGGTGTTAAACGTGCTCAATGCCTTTCTCACCATTACCTTCTATTATCGCGAACGTTTTCTCTCTTATCTATTAGCTTTTTCCAGTGTTTTGATCTCTGTATTGATTTTATTGACAATTAACGTTATAATTGCTGTTAATTAAAGAATATGACATTTGCAGTTATTGAAACCGGTGGTAAACAGTATAAAGTTGCTGCTGGACAAAAAATAAAAGTAGAGAAACTAGCCGCTGAAGAGGGTGCTAAATTTGTTTTTGATAAAGTACTTCTCACATCCGATGGTGACAAGATCGAACTTGGTAAACCTTATCTTGAAGGCAAGAAGGTAGAGGCCAAGGTTCTTGATCAGAGTAAAGCCAAAAAGGTAATTGTTTTTAAATATAAGAACAAGACTCGACAGATGAAGAGAAAGGGTCATCGTCAACCTTATACCGAATTAGAGATAGTGGGGATTAAGTAGTTAACCCCGGTTAATCAACGCCCCTCCTAGAGTTTCTTCATCAGCAAACTCTATCTCACCGCCCGTAGGAATACCCCGTCCCAGACGGGTTATTTTTTTACTAACCCCAGCCAACTCCTGGGTTATTAAAGAAGCGTGAAGATCGCCGTAGGTGGTGGGGTTCATGGCTAAGATAATCTCTTCAGCCTGACCACCCAAGTTTTTTTCAATGATATTCTTCAAATGTCCTATCCTCAACTTCTGTTCAGCATCAAAAGTACTGTTTTTCTTTAAGTCACCAATAATAAAATAACGACCCTGATAATGTTTAGCTTTCTCCAATGACATCAGGTCCGTCTCTTTTTCCACAATCATAACAACATCCTTCCGGCGCTGAGGATTGTTACAAATATGACACTCGTTACTAATCTGTGAGTGAATAAAGAAACATTGGGGACAGGTCTTTAATTTCTGTAGATCAGCAATCGCTTGAGCAAATTCAGCCGTGCTACCTTTGCCTAAACCAATCAAATGAAAGGCGAGGCGAGTAGCCTGTCGAGGACCAATAGAGGGTAAGGTAGAGAAGAGATCGATAAATTTTTTAATGGGTTGCGGAAACATGAACTGTATCAATATTTTGAAAGGTCACCTGCTCTGGATCAAACTTTAATTTCACCGTTCCCAAAGGACCATTACGGTGCTTGGCGATAATAATTTCTGTAGTATTTTTTTCCTCTGGCTCTGGATTTTGTTTATCTCTATCGGGTCGATAGATAAACATCACCACATCCGCATCCTGTTCGATCGAACCACTATCTCTTAAATCTGACAAACGAGGAATTTTTACTTCTCGATGATCTACTGATCTTGATAACTGAGCTAATGATAATACGGGCACCTCTAATTCTCGAGCCAATCCTTTTAGTTCTCGAGATATTTCGGTTATTTGTTGCACCAAGTTAAAACTACTACTCCTTGGTTGAATTAGCTGCAAGTAGTCTACCAGGATAAGATCTAATCCATGTTCGGCTTGTAGACGGCGTGCCATTGATCTCATCTGCAACATATTAGGACTAGGAGTGTCATCAATAAAAATTGGTACTTTAGAAAGAGTATCCAAACTAGCCTGAATCAATTCAAACTCTGTATCATCGCTTAAACGTCCAGTTCTTAGTTTCCACAAAGGCACACGCGCTTCGGCTGAGATTAAACGGTCGACAACTTGCTCCCGACTCATCTCTAAGGAAAAGATTCCTACCGACTTACCTTCCTTGATAGCAGCGTGACGAGCGACATCTAAGGCAAAGGTAGTCTTACCTACCGATGGTCGAGCTCCTAGGATAACTAGATCTGATTTCTGGAGACCGGAAAGGTAGTTGTCGATACCAGTAAAGCCAGTTCCCACACCTCTTAACCGACCCTCTCCTCGATGAAGTTTTTCGATTCTCTCGTAGGCGCTTTTTAATTCATCTTTAATAATACTAAACTTGTTAGCTACTGATTTTTGAGAAACAGCAAAAACCTTTTTTTCAATCTCACCCAAGACCTCATCAACATCCTCTGTGGTTGTAAAGGCGGTTTCGCTGATATCACCGGCTACCCTGATTAGATCTCTAAGGATTTTTTTCTCCTTAACTATTTTGGCGTAGTGCCCAACATTAGAAGCGGTAGGCACTCCATCAATTAACTTAGTTATATAACTAGAACCACCAATACCCTTAAGAAGATTAGCTTCTTTAAGGCGACTGGTAACGCTTAAGATATCAACTGGTTGATGTTTTTGAAAAAGACTTAGTATTTCACCATAGATCTTGCCATGGGCGGGGTTATAAAAGTCATCAGGTAATAAAATATCTACCACTTTAATAACAGCATCTTTATCCATCATTAAAGATCCTAAAACAGACTCCTCGGCTTCTAAGTTTTGAGGTGGTAGTTTAGGGCTGGCCATAGTTCATACATTATACTAGTCTTCGACCAAAAATCCTAGCACCTCCATTTTCTTTCTTAATTTGTCAGCTTCTTCGTATTGTTTTTGCTGACGGAGTTGCTCCCTTTCTTTGATCATTTTATTCACTTTCATAGTTGGCTTAGGGATCTTGAAATCAAATCCAAGAGTTTTTAACTTGTCGCTAATCCACTGTTTAGATTTTTTTGTTTTAGGAGCTTTACTAATAAAGGAGAAGATAACCGCTAAAGCTTTAGGAGTATGGAAGTCACTTTCTAAGGCGGCTATAAATTGCTTATCAGCTTTTTTAATAAGAGCTGTTAAGCTTTTAGGCTCTTTTTTGAGAGTAACTGTTCTAAAGAAGTTAAATATTCTATCTAAAGCTGCTTGTTGTTGTTCAGCTGTTTTGTGAGTGTAGTTAATGGGGGAGCGATAATGATTACTCAAGACGATCATTCTCATTACATTAGCTGGATATTTTTTAAGGAAATCTTTGATGGTTATAAAATTGCCCGCACTCTTACTCATCTTTTCACCATTAACTAATAGAAAGCCAGCATGTAGCCAGATCTTCACAAAAGGTTTTTTGCCCGAAGCTGCCTCTTGTTGAGCTATCTCTGACTCGTGATGAGGAAACTTGAGATCAACTGCTGCTCCATGAAGGTCGTATTGAGATCCTAAATATTTCTCACTAATAGCAGTATCCTCAATATGCCAGCCTGGTCGGCCCTTGCCCCAAGGACTATTGAAATGCCAATCCGTATCGGTTTTTTTCCACAGAGCAAAATCCATTGGATCCTTCTTTTGCAGATCTGGTTCGATTCGCCATCCAGCTCTTAGCTCATTCAGATTTTGTTTAGAGAGCTGACCATATCGAGGAAACTTTTTAATTTCAAAATAAACTCCGTTATCGGTTTCATAAGCAAAGCCTTTTTTAATGAGAGTACTGATCTGTTTTTTTATTTGAGCCATGTGAGTACTGGCTCGAGCATACTTATCAACACTGTTAATCCCTAGAGCTTTCATGTCCTGTTGGTATGCTTTTTCAAATTGCTGAGCAAGCTCCTTGGGATCTTGCTTCTTTAATTTGGCTCGATTGATAATTTTGTCATCAATATCGGTAATATTTTGAAGATAGAAGATCTTTATCTTTTGAGAGCGAAGATATTTAACAAGAGCATCAAAAACAATATATGTTCGAGCGTGACCAATGTGAGTGTCATCATAGACGGTAGGACCACAAACAAAGAGTTTCAAGTCTCCTTTATTAGGCTGAACCACCTTTTTCTTTTTTTCAGAGAGTGAGTCGTATAAAAGCATTTATTAAATCATATCATTTTCCTTTTTATCCACAAGATAAGTGGTGGGTAGCAGGGTATAATAAAATCAATGAGAAACTATTTCTATGTAGCTGTTATTTCTATAGCAGCCCTTTTGTTAGTGGTTGGTTTACGTACCATTTACGCCTTTCAAGGACCTGATCAACCACCACCAGATGGTAATGGTCAATTAGCTGCTGATGGTGATAATATCGGTATTGGCACCACCTCTCCCAAAGCCAGTCTTCATGTAGAGGGGGGCTCTTATTTCCTCGGAGGTGATGGTGAAGTTAATGGTGATGGTCATTTAGTTGCCGGGGACCTAGGTAGAATTGTTAACTGGATAAATGGTACTGCTACGCTAACTCCTGAAGAATATGCTAGAGCTGATGTTAATGGTGATGGCTCGGTCAATACTATTGATGGCTACTTATTAACGGACGTACTTAATCAAAAGATTACAATAGATCAAGCCAATCACAGCGTTGGTAAACAAGCGCAGGATAGCGTTTTTCATACCACATTAGATGGAAAGGTTGGTATTGGAGTGCCTTTTGGTACAGCGCCAGCAGCTAGTCTTCAGGTTAATGGTGGTTCTTACTTCCTCGGAGGAAATGGTGATGTTAATGACGATGGGTCAATTACTAGTGTAGATACTAATCTAATTGCTGGCTGGCTAAATGGCAGGGGTCTTTATGGAGATTCTAATGAAAATGATGATGGATGGATAGAAGGTGATGATGGACTATTAACACCAGAACAATATGCTAGAGCTGACGTTAATGGCGATGGTTCGGTTAGCAGCATAGATTTTTATTTAATAATGGAGATGATTGAAAAAGATATCACGTTGGACCAGGCCCATCATGTAGCGGGAAAGCGAGTGCGAGATAATGGTATTCACATTAATCTAGATGGTGATGTTGGCATAGGTTCGCTTTCCTTTCCATCTTCAAAACTTGAAGTGGGTGACAAAGATACGGTGGTAAAGATGGTTTTTAAAAGAATAGATTCTAATATTGGTAATGGCAAGGCTTTGGGTAGAATAATATTTACTGGTACTGCTGGTGGTACGGTCAACACTCCTCGTACCGGATCATATATTCAAGCAACCGCTCAAGGAGATTGGGGCTCTAGTCAATCGCCCGGGGATCTTTCTTTTTATACCACTCCAACTGGTTCTACAGCCTCTGGAAAAAGAATGAAAATTCATGATGATGGCTTGGTAGAGATTATAGGACAATTAAAAATGAGAGGAGGTTCTCCAGTTAAAGGAAAGTTTCTTAAGGCTGAAACTAATAGTGGTAAAGCTGAATGGGATTATTGGCCAGGTGATCACTTATGGGGTCAGGGACGACCAGGAGTTGTTGTAAAGAACACTAGTGGGGAGTGCACGGTAGGAGATTTAAAGATATCTAGAAGTATCCCGTCTGTTAGATGGGAAGGAGCTGCTGCTTCTTGTCCAAAAGGCTGGTGGGTTTGTACTGCTGCCGAAAGGGGCACAGCAACGTGCGGCACGGATACTTATACTGTCAAAGGTTGTTATTCAAACTATACAAATTATGGAGGTAGTATCTCAGCTCCTACAGTTTATTTCTATAAAGCAGGAGCAGCTCATTTGAGCGAGCTTAGTGCTGGAACACTTTGGACTTTTGGATATCAAACAGATTTTCGGAATGGAGTCTGGTCACAAGGGGGTGTAATCAACGCCTGGGTAGCTGACGCTTATGACTACCCTTCTACTGGAGTTTCTGGAAAATCGGTTAGTATTAATGGCGTGATCAGTGAAGGATCTGTTTGTGAAAAATACCCTGTTTGGTGTTGTGCCAATAAATAATCTGATATAATTATCTTAATGAAGAAATTTTTAACACATAATCCTATCCTAGCCGTAGCAGCCTTCTCTCTTATAGCTTATTGGGTAGTTTTAACACCTCCTTCTACTTCCAACAGTCAATTTCTTGCTCAAGCTGGAGCGGTTATCGAAGACACTCCCGTAGAGCAACATTTAATGGGTGAAGGTAGAATCAACGTTGAGCTAGTTAACTCAGGAGGTGAGTGTCAGATTGATGGTTTGAAGATTAGTCGTTCTAAGCCGGCAGTTCATTGGGGTGATGCCGCTTCTGCTTGTCCTTTCAATTGGTGGGTTTGTACTGCTGAAGAGCGAGGATTAAAATATTGCAAAGATGTTTATGCCTTCGATCCAATTGCTATCGATTGTCGCTTGGGTCATAAGCCATCAATAGCAGAAGATGCTGGAAACACGTCTGCCTGGGTAGCTGACATCAACCCAGACTTTTCTAACAGAAATGAGGGGATGGTAGTTGATGCTGCTAACGGAGATATCAAATACGGGGTTAATCATTGTTCCACTAGACCAGTTTGGTGTTGTACTAGATAGCTGATTATAAAATATCCGCTACCAAGCGGTTTTTTATTTTTTTTAAAATCCTATTTGACTAAATCATCAAAACATATTATTATACAAGTCAGATTTTGATATGATTAAAAAAGAAAACAAACAAGAGGATTGGCAGCAGAAAGCCGAAGAATATCTAGACGGTTGGAAGCGTGCTAAAGCTGATTTCCTTAACTATCAAAAGGAAGAGATTGAGCGTTTAGAGCAAATCTCTAAATTTGCTAACGAAGACATGGTTAAGGAGCTTTTAACAGTTTTAGATAGTTTTGACTTAGCCCTAGCTAATGTTAAAAAGGAAGAGGTTGAAGGAATCAAGCTTATTCAATCCCAATTAAAAAAAGTTTTAGAAAAAAATGGTCTTCAGCGCCTAACCGGTACTGTTGGTCAGGAATTTGATCCTGTTTTCCATGAAGCTATCGCTTTGGTTGATAGTGATCAGGAATCAAGTATTGTTATTGAAGAAGTCGAAGCTGGTTATCTGTTAGCTAATAAAGTTATCCGACCAGCCAGAGTAAAAGTATCAAAGTAAATTAAATAAATATTATGGCAAAAATTTTAGGAATAGACTTAGGAACAACCAACTCCGCTATGGCGGTTATCGAAGGCGGTCAACCAAAAGTTTTAGAGAATCAAGAAGGTAATAGAACCACTCCCTCAGTGGCGGCTTTGAGTAAGTCCAATGAGCGTCTAGCTGGTCTATTAGCTAAAAGACAATCAATTACTAACCCAGAAAACACCTTGCACTCTATCAAACGTCTGATTGGTCGCAAGTTTAGTGATGCTGAGGTTCAGAGTGACACCAAATGGCTTTCTTATGAGATTAAAGAGGCTTCTAATGGTGGTGTTGAGGTTAAAATGGGTGACAAGTGGTATAAGCCAGAAGAGATTTCCGCTATTGTTCTAGCTAAGATTAAGGCTGATGCGGAGGCTAAATTAGGTGAAACTATCGAAGAGGCGATTATTACCGTTCCTGCATACTTTGACGACAGTCAGCGACAAGCTACCAAGAATGCTGGTGAGATTGCTGGTTTCAAGGTTCGTCGTATTGTTAACGAACCAACCGCTGCTGCTCTAGCTTACGGTCTAGACAAGCAAACTAACGAAAAGATTGTTGTTTATGACTTCGGTGGTGGTACCTTCGATGTTTCCGTTCTAGAAGTTGGTGATAAAACTGTTGAGGTTAAATCTACCGGTGGTGACACTCACCTTGGTGGTGATGACTTTGATAAGAAACTAAACGAATACTTGGTTGATGAATATAAGAAACAAGAGGGTATTGATATTGCTCAAGATACTTTAGCTATGCAACGACTTAGAGAAGCTGTTGAAAGAGCTAAGCATGAGCTATCTGTTTCTGTTGAGACCGAGATCAATCTTCCTTATATTAGCTCTGGTGAAGCTGGTCCGAAACACTTCTTAATGAAATTAACTCGATCTAAGTTAGAGGAGTTAACTAGAGAGCTTATCGACCGCTCCCTAGAAATTACTAAGCAAGTTATTAAAGAAGCTGGTTTTCAAGCTAGTGATATTAACGAGATTATCTTGGTTGGTGGTCAGACTCGAATGCCAGCTATTCAGGAAGCAGTTAAAAATGAGTTCAACAAAGAACCTCATCGTAATATTAATCCAGATGAAGTAGTTGCTATGGGTGCTGCTATTCAGGCCGGTATCCTACAAGGTGACGTTAAAGACATTCTCTTGTTAGATGTTAATCCACTGTCTCTTGGTATTGAGACCTTAGGCGGTGTCTTCACTCGTTTAATTGAAAAGAACACCACTATTCCAACCGCAAAGAACCAAACTTTCTCTACCGCTGCTGACAATCAGCCATCAGTAGAGATTCACGTTCTTCAAGGTGAGAGAGAAATGGCGGCTGACAATAAAACTTTAGCTCGCTTCGTTCTTGATGGTGTTAACCCAGCTCCTCGAGGAGTTCCTCAGATTGAGGTTTCCTTTGACATTGATGCTAACGGTATTCTAAATGTTTCAGCTAAAGATAAGGCTACTAACAAAAGTCAGTCCGTTAAGGTTGAAGCCAGCTCCAATCTTTCTAAGGAGGAGGTGGAGAAGTTGAAAGAGGAAGCTCTTCAACACGCTACTGAAGATAAAAAGAAAAAAGAGTTAGTTGAGGCTCGTAACGAGGCTGAAACTCTAGTTCACTTAACTGAAAAATCTTTACGTGAAGCAGGGGACAAGGTTCCAGCTGAATTAAAAGATTCTTTAGAAAAGAAAGTAGCTGATGTCAAAGCGGTTAAGGATGGTGAAGATCTAGAAGCTATTAAATCTGCTACAGCAGCTCTATCTAGTGAAGTTACTAAGATTGGTCAGCACATGCAGAGTCAAGCTACCCCTAACGAAACCCCTAATTCAACTCCCGACCAAACTCCTGAGCAGAATGCTGATCAGGCAACAGATGGGGATAAACAGGAGGATAAATAAAGTGGTATAATTACCACAACGTGTCCCGCTTAGAAAAGCCGCAACAAAAAATAATAACCTTTGGTGCTGTTACCGTCTTAGCTGCTGCTATTTTCGGTTATGGCGCCAGTGTTTTTGGCTCTACCACTACTAATTTCTATTGGTTTTTGGTAGCAATATTAGCGGGCTTTATCTTTCTTGCCCTCTTCTTTATCCAAGCTCTTATTATCAAGGAGAAGAAGTTAGCCATTATCTTGATTGGCTTAGAGGTAGCGGCTATGATCTGGCCCTTCCTTATCAGGCCCTCTCTTTGGCTAATCCCTATAGCTCTTCTTACCTTTCTTACCTTTATCTACGCGCACTTTAACGGAAGGCTTGCAATGAATAACATGGTCAAGGTTGATTTCTTTCGTTTACGTCACTCAATCATGATCTTAGCTACTCTAGGTATGATCTTTTTTGCCATCACCACCTACATCAGCACCTTTGAAAGAGATGACTTCCAGGTTTCTGAAGAGGCGATTGAGCGTACTACTCGAACTCTAGAACCAGCTATTGCCAAAGTTATTCCTAACTTCTCGATTGATAAGTCGTTGCAAGATATCTTGGAATCAACCGCAACAGAACTTCATGGTGAAGAGTTAGGGGATCTATCTAGTGAAGAGCAAGACAGTATCATTCAAGGAACGGTTAATCAGTTAATAGAATTAGTGGCCAAGATATCAGGAGTTAAGGTGAGATTAGATGAGGACTTTGTAACCGTCTCCAAGAAGATAGTTGACGGCTTAATGAAGAATGTTCCTGAGAAACATCAAGGCACCTTCCTCACTTTCCTTGGTACCATAGCCTTCCTTTTAGTTAGTGGTGGTACTTTTGTTATTAATATGATCGCCAGCCTCTTAGCTTGGCTATTGTATAAGTTGCTTTTACTAACCGGCTTTGTTTATATTAGGTCAAACAAAATCACCCAAGAGATTGTTTCAATTTAAAATCATGAAAGATTATTACAAAATATTAGGAGTAGAGAAGAGTGCTTCCGAAGATGAGATCAAAAAAGCTTTTCGTAGGCTAGCTCATCAATATCATCCTGATCGCCCAGATGGCAACGAGGATAAGTTCAAGGAAGTTAATGAAGCTTATCAAATTCTCTCTAACCAAGACAAAAGACGCCAATACGATCAGTTTGGTCAAACTTTTGACGGCAACAATCCTTTCCAAGGTGGTGGTTTTGATTTCAATTTTGATCATTCCAACTTAGAAGACCTCGGTAACATTAGTGATCTTTTTGATAATTTGTTTGAGGGTTTTGGTATGAGGAAGAGAAAAACCTATCAACGTGGCTCAGACCTCGAGGTTGGCTTCCAAATCACCCTAGAAGAGGCGTTTAGGGGTGTAGAGAAGGATGTTATCTATCCCACTCAATTAATCTGTCAGGACTGTTCTGGAGCTGGTCACTTCCCTAAAGAAGGTTTCACCGATTGCAGTGCCTGTGATGCTCGAGGAGAGATTAGAGAAAATCGCAATACTTTTTTTGGTAACTTTTCTCAAGTTAGACGTTGTGAAAAATGTTTTGGCTCTGGTCAACTTCCTAACAAGAGTTGTGGCAAGTGTATTGGCTTCGGTCGGATCAAGTCCGAAAGGTCTATTCCAGTTGCTATCGCCCCAGGTATTCGTAGTGGGCAGATAATCAAAGTTCCTGGTGCTGGTGAAGCTGGTGAACGAGGTGCTTCCGCTGGTGACTTGTATGTAAAGATTATCCTTCAACCTCATCAAGATTTTGAATTGAGAGGTGATGATCTAGTTATTAAAAAAGAAATCAACCTATTAGACATCTTGTCAGACAACAAGGTTAAGGTAAAAACGATTGAAGGAAAAGAAATAGATCTCAAGATTTCTGTCGGCACCGACCTCAATGAGGAGTTTAAGGTAGTTGGCAAGGGAATGACCCAGTTAGGTAGCGGACTCTTAAAAAAACGTGGAGACCTGTTTGTGAAGTTTGTTATCAAAACTCCCAAGAAGGTTTCTGGTAAAATGAAAAAAGTATTAGAGGAGCTGAAGAAAGAGACTGAATAAATAAAAAGACCCGCTCGTAGCGGGTTTTATTGTGCCCCGTGTAGGATTCGAACCTACGACCATTTGCTTAAAAGGCAACTGCTCTACCAGGCTGAGCTAACGGGGCTTGGTAGATATATAATAACAGAAGTTGCATTAAAATCAAGAACGTGATATTTTCTAAATTACTTAATTTATGCAATCCAAAGCATTCATTTATTCTATAATAATCGTACTCGTAACCATCTTGGCCGGCTTTTTTATTTTACCTCAGGGGTTTGACCAGCGCTTTGAATTTCAAAGATGGCGCTTAGGTTTAGACCTGACTGGTGGTAGTCACTTGGTTTATGAAGTAGATCTTTCAAAAGTAAAAGGAGTTGATCAAACCATTGTTCTTGATGGCCTAAGAGATGTTATTGAAAAAAGAGTCAACTTGTTTGGTGTTAGCGAACCTCAGGTTTATCTATCTAAAAGTGGTGATTCTCAGCGTTTAATTGTTGAGTTAGCTGGTGTAAAGGATGTTAAAGAAGCTATTAAACAAATTGGTTTAACGCCATTACTTTATTTTGCTGAGATAACAACTCCGCTAGAAGAGGGTGGCGAGGCTCAATACGTTCCTACCGAGTTAACGGGTCGTTACATTAGTGGCGCTCAATTAACTTTTGATCAAGTAACTCGTTCACCTCAAATCAGTCTTTCATTTAATAAAGAGGGAAGTAAGCTATTTGCTGATGTAACTGGCAGAAATGTTGGTAAGCCAGTAGCTGTATTTTTAGACAACAATCTTATTACCGCTCCGGTAGTTCAGGAGAGGATCGCTGGTGGTCAGGCTCAAATAACTGGTCAGTTTAGCATTCAAGAAGCTAAAGAGTTGGTAGGGCGTTTCAATGCTGGTGCTTTGCCTGCTCCTATCAATCTAATTAACCAACAAACTATTGGTGCCTCATTAGGAGCCGACTCCTTACAAAAAACCCTTTACGCTGGTTTAGTGGGTACTTTGATCCTAATTGCTTTCATGATCCTCTATTACAAAGGCTTTGGTTTTGTAGCCTCTCTTGCTCTATTGGTTTACATGATCATCACCTTAGCTATCTTCAAGCTTTTTGGCATTACTCTAACCTTGGCTGGTATCGCTGGATTCATCCTATCTATCGGTATGGCGGTTGATGCTAATATTCTAATCTTTGAAAGAACTAAAGAGGAGATCAAAAAAGGCTCCTCTAAGACCACGGCCATTAGTGAAGGCTTCAAGAGAGCTTGGCCTTCTATTAGAGACTCTAATGTAACCACTATAATTACCGCTGTTATCCTTTATTACTTCACTTCCGGTTTTGTACAAGGTTTCGCCCTAGCTTTATTAGTAGGTGTGGTTGTCAGCATGTTCAGTGCCATCACAGTTACTCGTAGCTTCTTAAATACCATTATTAAAGATCATGCTTAATATCATCGGTAAAAGAAAAATATTTCTTGGAATTTCAGGCTTGCTGGTCATCGCCAGTATTGCTTTGGTTGGTATTTTTGGCCTTAAGCAAGGTATTGATTTTGTAGGGGGTACTTTATGGCAAGTCAAAACAGAACAGGAAACTTCCATTGATGACTTAAGAGGTTTCATCAAGTCTGACTTTGATATTCAAGATTTCACTATTACTCAAGAACCAACCACTCAGAGCTTCCTTCTTCGTCTCCCAGAGACTAGTGAGGAGGTTCATAATAGCTATTTAGAAAAGCTAGAGACTGAGTTTGGTATTATTGAGGAGCTCCGTTTTGAGAGTATTGGTCCAGTTATTGGTCAAGAACTAAGAACTAATTCTATTTGGGCTTTTATCTTAGTTCTCTTAACCATCTCCCTTTATGTCGCTTTTGTATTTAGAAAAGTTTCTTATCCAGTTAGTTCTTGGAAGTATGGTATTGTGACGCTCCTTACTTTATTCCACGATGCTTTGATTCCTATCGGTCTTACCGCCTATCTAGGTTATACCCAAGGTATTGAGGTCGGAGTGAATCTAGTAGTGGCTATTCTAGTGGTTATTGGATTCTCAGTTCACGATACTATTGTGGTATTAGATAGAACTCGAGAGAATCTTCGTCATCAAGATAGAGGGCAGTCCTTTGCTGAGCTGGTTAATATGAGTGTTAATCAGACTATAGCTCGATCAATCAATACCTCTCTGACTCTGATCTTTATTCTGGTAGCCATGTATCTCATGGGACCCGCTTCGCTTAGCTACTTCATTCTGATCATTCTGTTAGGAACGCTGATTGGAACTTATTCCTCTATTTGCGTAGCTAGTTCTCTGATAGTGGCTTGGCAGAGGGAATAGGGGTTGACTAAAATCAAGAGGGTTGTTATATTATAAGCAATGAAATATCAAATCGATAAACTCATTAATACCTTGGTTGCCGAACTAACTGATCGGCAGAAAGATATTCTTTCTAGTCGTTTTGGTCTTAATCAGGCTAAACCAATGACTTTAGCCAAGATTGGTGAAAAATATAGCATTACTCGTGAAAGAGTTCGTCAGGTTGAATCATTGGCTTTGAACAACGTTCGAGCTAAGTTTGCACGAGGTAGTTTTGATGATTTGATAAAAGATCTCCAGAAGCATTTTAATAAACTTGGTGGTATGCAGAGAGAGACCGTTCTTTGTGAGACTCTCAAAAAGACCATTGGTTCTGAAAAGGCTAATAACTATAACAACAAGATTAAGTTTATTCTTCAAAGTTCTGGCGTATTTAATCGTCAGTCTGATAACAAAGATTATCACTCTTTCTGGTATGTTAACGACAGCCAGGTTAAAAAAGCTGATAATTTGATTAACAAGCTTTCAGTTAGTATTAAAGACAAGAAAGAGGATCTGATTATTAATAATAAATTTAATGACGTTTTTGCTAAGACTATTAAGTCTTGTGGTTGTCCTCGTCACCTAGCTCTTAACTACGTTACTATCTCTAAGAAGTTTGCTAATAATGCTTATGATGATTTTGGTCTTTCTAACTGGACAGAAATTACTCCTAAGACTTCTCGTGATTGGGCATATCTAGTATTGAGAAAGAAAAATTCTCCAATGCACTTTACCGAACTAACTAGTCAGATTAACAAGTTTAGAAAGAATAAGGTTACCAATCCTCAAACCGTTCACAATGAATTAATTAAGGATGGTCGTTTTGTTCTAGTGGGTAGAGGTACTTATGGTCTTAAAGAATTCAATCTTATGGCCGGTACAGCTCGTGAAGTCATCTCTCAGATTCTTCGTAAGCATGGTCCTCAGGAGTCACGTGGTGTGATTAAATTAGTATTAGAACAGAGAATGTTCAAGGAGAATACTCTCTTGCTCAACCTGCAAGATAGAAAACACTTTAGACTACTTGATGATGGTCGCTACATGATTAACAAGGCCTAGGAAACTAGGCTTTTTTAATTGCTTGATAAACTTGCTATTATAAATAGAAATATGCGCTTTTCATTTGAAGATATAGTTTTAGACTTCGCTCAATCAATTGGTGATGTTTTTGCCGTCACTTGGTGGTTCTTTGTTCCTATTATTTTATTTTTGGTTTTCCTTGCTACTTGGTTGTTCTATGTTCGTAAAAAAAATCTAGAAAGTATTAAGTGGGTGCTTTTAAGAATTACTCCACCCAAAGAGGTTCAGAAAACTCCAAAGGCTATGGAGCAGGTTTTTGCCGCCTTTAATTCCACTTATTCTTTTGGGGCTAAGTTTAGGGATAAGTATTTTGGAGGTAATCAAGAGGGCTGGGGGTCTTTTGAGTTGGTAGGTGATGCTAGTGGAGTTCACTTTTATATCCGTGTAGTTGAGGGAGCAAGAAATCTTATCGAGTCTTCTATTTATGCTCAATATCCTAACGCGGAGATAGAGGTGGTTGATGACTATGTTGAAGACCTACCCGAAGTTTTACCTAACGACAACTATGATCTCTTCGGTACAGAATTTGTTTTAGCAAGGGATAGCGCCTATCCTTTCCGAACTTATGTATCTTTCGAAGAAGAGGCGAGAGGTATAGAGGAGGAGAAGTTAGATACGGTTGCCGTTATGATGGAGACGATGTCTCGCTTAAAAGAGGGTGAGAGAATCTGGTTGCAGATTCTAGTACGCCCTACCAACTCCGACTGGAAGAAAAAATCCGAAGCCGTCAGAGATGACTTGATGGGTAGAGGAGGGGAAGAATCCGCTTCCTTCGTGGCTTTGAGTAAAGGAGAGCGAGAGGTGTTAGCTGGTATTGATGATAAAGCAGCCAAGATCGGCTTTGAATGTGTTATTCGTTTTGTCTTTATCGACAACAAGGATCATTTTAGTCGTGATCATATTGCGGCTGTGATGGGAGCTTTTCAACATATGAATACTATGAATCTCAACAGCTTTATGCCAAATCTCGATACTATGACTATTACTCGTGGCATTTTTAGAGATATCTTTAAGAAGCGAAGAATATATAACAAAAAAAGAAGTATATATAATACTTATAGAAGTCGTATCTTCCCTGGTTATATTGGTTCAAGTAGTGACAAGTTTTCTATCTTCAATATTGAAGAGCTAGCCACTCTATACCACTTCCCTAGTATTAGTGTTGGTGCTCCTAACATTACCTCTGTTGATTTCAAAAAAGGTGCTCCGCCAAGTAACCTTCCTACCGAATAAGGTATAATTAAAATAATGGAAAATATCACTACTTTAGGCGAAACTATTTTTCGTAATCAGGCTAAAAATTTTGGTATTAAAACCGATGATCGTCGGCGTCATATTTATGTTCTTGGAAAGACTGGTGTAGGTAAGTCTACCCTGTTAGAGAACATGATTATTAACGACATCCAGGCTGGTGAGGGTTTGGCTTTCATAGATCCTCATGGAGACTCAGCAGAGAAGATTCTCAGCTTTGTTCCAGAAAATAGATTAGATGATGTTATCTACATCGATCCTTCTGATACTATGTTTCCAATCGCTTTCAATCCTTTAGAAGAAGTGGGGGAGGATTATCGTCACTTGGTAGCTTCCAGCATGATGGGAGTTTTTGAAAAGATTTGGGCTGATGTTTGGTCAGCACGAATGAAATATATTCTAAACAACACTCTTTTAGCTCTTCTAGAATATCCTGGCACTACCTTGCTAGGTATTTTAAGAATGCTTAACAACCCCAAGTATCGAAAGGAGATTGTGGATAACTTGAAGGACCCTATTATCAAAAGCTTTTGGGTTGATGAGTTCTCTAAATATAGCCAACGTTTTGAATCAGAAGCCACCGCCGCTATTCAAAACAAAGTTGGTCAACTAACCTCTAATCCTTTGGTGCGTAACATGTTGGGTCAATCCCACTCCTCTATCAATATGAGGGAGATAATGGATGGAAAAAAGATCTTGATAGTTAACTTGTCCAAAGGCAAGATTGGTGAGGATAACTCTGCTTTGTTAGGTGCTATGATCATTACCAAGCTTCAATTGGCTGCTATGTCTCGAGTTGATATACCTGAGGAAGACAGAAAAGACTTTCATCTTTACGTTGATGAATTTCAAAACTTT
>DPNX01000040.1 GCA_003539915.1 Patescibacteria group bacterium
GATAGATGTTGCAACTGTTACAGTAATAGATCCGGCAGATCCAACAGAACCGTTAACGTTACCGCCTGATGGAACAACGGTATTACCATCAGCATCAGTAGCAGTAATATCTGCAGCAGTAGATCCATCACCAGCATCTAGATAAGCGAAGTAAGAAGCAGTGTTAGTAGCATCAGTAGCAATTAAGTCTGCTCTAACTTCAACAGTCTTAGTCTGACCATCAGGAACTGTGTAGTTAACCTGACTGAATGTTGCTTGGTTAGCGCTAGTAATAGAAGCTAGGTTCTTCTTCTCAGAAATCAACTGGTTATCAACATACAAACCAATAGTTCTAAGATCGTTTTGCGCCTGAGCATCAGTTCCAGTACCAGCATCAACACTAATAGCAATCTGAGTAACCTTAATGTCACCACTAGAAGCCTTCATATTGAAGCCTAATAATTTCTCATTAGTGTTACCGGCTACAATGTTGTGAGCAGGTGGGGAACCAGCTAGGGTAACCGCCAATCCAGGAGTCTGAACAGTTTGTGCGTTACCAACAATCTTTGCGTTAGGCACTATGTCTTCAATTTCAACATCTTGGTTGTTGTCCAAGTTTCTGATATCAGTACCAGCAAACTGAGTCAAAGTAACCTTAATAGTACTATCAGCTGGGTTATTAGTATCCACATCAGCAGTCGCTAAGAAGCGTCTGGTTGTACCAGCAGCAATGTTAATAACATCGGTGAAGGTTTGAGTGGAACTAGTGTTGTTAGCTATATCAACGGAAGTTGTTACAGCAGCACCAGTTGCAGCATCAACAAGCTTAAAGTCAGCAAATCCTTGAGTAGAAGCTGATAAGCCAGTTGTGGATGTCAACAGACCAATAGATTTAATCTCAACATTGTTCTTTGTAGCAATGGAGAAATCAAATAATGTTACATCCTGAGCATCCTTAGCAATATCCCGAGCATTTGGACCATTAAAGGTAATGGTAATCTCAGCACCTTGCAAAGTTAATGCAGTATGGTTAAGAGCGCTAGTAAAGCTGTTAGTAACAGTTACTCCATAACCATAGGTCAAACCAGTAACGTGAGCGTCATTAGTAAGATCCATGTAGAGGTCAACTGAATCACCCTTCTTAGCTAAAGGACTAATGTCACCAATAACTTCGAAGCTTCGGTTTTGACCTTTCAAAACCTTGAATGGTGAGTCAAGTTCGAAAACGAACATGTCACGACCAGTTACGCCAGCAGTAGTTGCAACGACGTTTCCAGCTTGCCTCATAACTAAGTTAGTCAAGTAACCATTAGTAATGCTTCCAGTATCAGTTAAGACAATTCGTCTAACTTCAACGTCTTCAACAGTACCAGCAGTAACTTTAAATTCAGTTAGTTTAGCACCTACCTCACCAACTGTAGGGTTTGAAGGTTGGCTACCAACCTTAGCAACAGTAACAGTACCGACTGAAGCACCACCAATGTTCATGGAATTTCCTTTAATTGGAGAAGCCAAAGCCTCGCCATTAATTTCAATTAACTCAAAAGCATTAATGTTTCCAGCGGTTGCACTACTACTAATATCAGATGTTAGAGCAATGGTTCGAAGACCACTAACGTCTAACTTAAGATTTGGGAATATTACTTCATGACTAGTACCGTTAACACTTTTACCAGTAGTTAATCGAGTAGATCCCTCGTATAACTTAATACCACTACTTACAAAGTCAGCAGTAGCACCAAGACCAGTTCTCTTAAACTTAAGAGAATCAACTGTTCCACTACCACTAACAGCTAACTTCATGAATGCAACTTCAGAAGCACCTTTAGGAATGTTAGAGCTAGCAGGATTATCAGCAGCCAAACTGTAAGTCAAGCTACCAGAAGGAACACCAGCACCTGGGGTGCTAGGAGTACTTGGAGTACCAGGAGAAGAAGCCACCATTGACGCATAAGCACTTCGAGAAGAAGGACCAAAATAACCGGTACCAGCACTCAAACCAACTGGAGCCAAAACGGTAGATGCATTAGCATTCTGCCATTTGATAACAGCGGTTTTAGTTAAGGAACCAAAGTAAGAGGTCTCATTTCCAGGAGAACCTGCGCCACTAGAAGCTACTTGATGACCAGCACTATTTAAGTACTTCTGCAAACACATTACGTCATCTCCTTTACTACCCATTGTGAGGCTCCGGGTAAAGTTACAAGAAACGGACGAAGTAGTTGCAGTTGAACCTTGCATAGAGGACAACTGAGCTTGTAGGGTCGCGATTTGCGCCAATAAAGACTGAATCTGATCCTGAACACTCTGAGCATTAGCCGCGATAGGCATTAATGCAGCAGCACCAGTAAGCCAAACTACTGTAGTTGCAGATAAAGCAACAGAAGTAATCTTATTTATTGTTTTATTCATCTTTATTGTAATTTTTTAATTACGACTTAAATTTTAAATTTTTTATAATTGTTTTTACCAAAATCACTACCCTATATCAATCGACCAATTATAGTAGTAATGACCGTCATTAACTAATTTAAAATAAATGAAAAACTCCGATATGAAGTCGGAGGCCAAATCTAAAAAAGCAATGGATTCAGCCTCACTCTGAACCAATTATTGTATTAATTCAATTTCATCAATTTTTATAACTAAAATTGTACACTGTTACTATTAAAAGTCAACAAATTTCGTTGATTTCAACAGTATTCTCAAGTTATAACGAAGATAGTAAGTTTTTATTACTCTTCAACCTATATAGTATACCTAGTCCCCGGCCCACTACTTCCTACCTTATTAACTAATCCTTGAGAAACTAGCTTCTGCAGATCATAACGTAAAGTTCTTTCACTAACGCCTGGAAGTAATATAATTAGATCTTTTAGCTGACAACCATCCCTAGACCCCTTTATTTTCTCCAAAATAGCCGATTGCCTGATAATAGACTTGGCTATATTTCTATCCTCAGGCTCATTATTAGAGCTGTTTTTCAAAGAAATTTCCGAACTATTTTCCTTGTTTTTATTAATAATACTAGGCTTAGAGAACAATGATTCCAAGTCCGGCAATTTATCTAATCCGGCAAATTGCCGTATTGCCGTATTAAGTGTGGATAACTCGTTGATAAGTATAGACGAATTTAAAGGCTCTATCTCATATATCTGCTCTCCGAACTTAATAAAAGCCTTAAGGACACGAGTGGTTTCTAACATTTTTTCAAAATTATTAAGAGAGGCTTCTTCCAATAGCTGAAAGGCGTACTTCTCAATTCTTTGCCTAAGTTCTGATCGCCTAATGTAAACAGCGACCCTTAATAACACGTAAGTGATCTCTCTACTCTTTTTAAGAATAAACATGTGGCTACAGTGTAAGAAATCTTATCCACAACTGTCAAACGACACTACTACAACAGCCAGCTTGAGGTAAGGAAAATAACTAGTGAAAAAATAAGGAATAGAGCTAGATCTTTAAAGATAATTCTCTTCCTTAACTTGCCCCAAAAATGATGGAGAGATAAGTCGCTAAACAAAAAGACTATTAAGATCATAAGGTTAGCTGAACTTAAAAAACTAATGGGTAGCCAACTGACCAGCCACAACAATTGACCAATAATCATCGTCATTACAAGACTAGCTGCTAACAGTCTATTATTCTTCACTCTATTTTCTTTTGATGGAGCTATAAGAACCATTAATAATTCCCTCAACAAACTGAAAGCTAGCACTAGAAAAATAAGCCACTTACCAACAAATAAAGATGATTTATCAATTAAGAAGAAATTAATGAATGCTAAGTAGAAGAGAGAGAAGTTAAGAAACACATACCAACTCTTTCTTTTTATAAGGACAAGGTCTTTTAGACCTAAAATAGTGAAAAATAAAAAAGATAGGAATGCTGCTAATAAAAAACTGGATGAGGTGGTAGTTATGATTACTGTTGTTCCCAAAGAAATAATCAGCAATATAACTAATGATGGAAGAAACACGAGAGCATTATGTAAAGAACGAAAATATAATATTCCAGTCACTAACAAAAGAAAAAAAATAGCGGTCAAGGTCTCAACTTGGTAGAACCAAAATAATAAGAGACCAAAAACTGCCGCCTTAGACGCTAATTGAGATATTGGATTCTTTGAAAGATATTTTAGCTTTGTCTCCATCTTTAATTTGTCCACCGATTATCTTGTCTGCTAACTTATCTAAAATCACCCTCTGGATCAATCTTTTGACTGGTCTAACACCATAATTGATATCAAAACCATTATCAACTATATACTTCTTAGCTGACTTATCAATTGTTATCTTAATATTCTTATCTGCTAACATCTTCTTTACTTGAACTAATTGAATATCAACAATCTTTTCAATATCTTTTTTCTGTAAAGCATTAAAGATAATAGTATCGTCTAAACGATTCAAAAACTCTGGTCTAAACTTATCTTTAAGAGATTGCTTAACTAAACTCTTAAAATCTTCTTCCATAACCTTATTATCCTTTTCTGATTGAGAACCAAAACCTATACCAGCCATCCTTTTAAAATGATGACTACCAATATTAGAAGTCATTATAATAATAGAATTTTTGAAATTAACCACCTTTCCCTTGCTGTCAGTTAAGCGACCATTGTCAAGAACTTGTAATAAAAGATTAAAAACTTCTGGATGAGCTTTCTCGATCTCATCAAATAAAATAAGACTATATGGTCGATGACGGACTATTTCTGTTAGCCTTCCTCCCTCCTCAAAACCAACATAGCCGGGGGGAGATCCTATTAACTTTGAAACAGCATGTCTCTCCATATATTCCGACATATCTATTCTGACTAATGATTTATCATCATTAAACATAAATTCTGCCAAAGCCTTAGAAAGCTCTGTTTTTCCTACACCAGTTGGACCTAAGAACATAAAAGATCCTAATGGCCTATCTTCATCAGCTAAACCAGCTCTACTACGACGCAAAGCTGAAGAGATGACTTGTATAGCTTTTTGCTGACCAACCACCCTACCTCTCAAAACATCCTCGATCTTCATTAGCTTTTCCGCCTCAGATTCCATCATTTTATTAACCGGAATACCCGTCCAGCGAGAAACAACGGAAGCAACATCCTCTTCATCAACCGCTTCCTTCAAAAATCTATCCTTATTTTGTTTCTTTTTTGTTTTAGGTCCACCAAAACATTTCTTTTCAAAAACTTTAAACTCCTTCTCAGCTACTGGTAACTTGCCATATAATATTTGAGCTACTTCTTCTAAATTTCCATCTCTCTCTGCAATTTCTGCCTCTCTTCTCAAATCATCAATCTTTCTTCTCAAACCATGTAAACTCTCAAAAGCAATCTTCTCTGCATGCCAACGACTAGATAATTCATCATTGTTATCTTTAAATCCTGTTAACTTTTCACTAATTTCTGCTAAACGCTCTTTGTTCTTTTCCTCACCATCACTAGTTAAAGCCGATCGCTCTATCTCTAAACGAGTGATCTCCTGTCTAACTTTATCAATCTCCTGAGGTAAGCTTTCAGTCTCTAACCTCCGAGCTGCTGCTGCCTCATCCATTAAATCAACAGCTTTATCAGGCAAGAAACGATCAGTTATATAACGAGCTGACAAGTTAACTGCTGCAACTAATGCTTCATCACTAATACGTAAACCATGATGAATCTCGTACTTTTCTTTCAAGCCTCGCAAAATAGCCGTTGTGTCTTCTAAAGTAGGCTCTTCCACTATAATGGGCTGAAAACGTCGCTCTAGAGCGGAATCCTTTTCAATATAACGTTGATATTCTTTTAAGGTGGTAGCACCAATTGCATGTAACTCACCACGAGCTAGTGAGGGCTTTAATAGATTAGAGGCATCAATAGCCCCTTCAGCCGCTCCAGCACCAACAATAGTATGCAACTCATCAATAAACAGAATCATTCTGCCAGATGAATTTTTAATTTCTTTAATAAAAGCTTTAAGACGATCTTCAAACTCTCCTCTAAATTTTGTTCCTGCTACCAAAGAACCTAGATCCAACATTATCAACTCCTTATCTTTAAGAGTCTCCGGTACGTCACCATCAACAATTCTTTGAGCAAGACCCTCAACCACAGCCGTCTTACCTACCCCTGGTTCTCCAATAAGAACTGGGTTGTTTTTGGTCCGTCGAGATAAAACCTGTACTAAACGTCGTAACTCATTTTCTCTGCCAATAACGGGATCTAACTTACCCTCCTTAGCTTTTTGAGTTAGGTTAACTGCATATTTTTCTAAAACCTGAAACTTACTCTCCGGCATCTCATCAGTAACTCTCATTGAACCTCTTAAGTGAGCCAAGGTCCTTAACAAGTTGTCCCGACGTACACCTAATTTTTCTAAAATATCTTGAGCACTTGATTTGGTATCAACAAGACTCAATAACAAATGCTCGCAAGAAATAAACTCATCTTTTTGAGCTAAAGCAATCTTGGCCGCCCGATCAAGCATCTGAATTACTTCATGAGATAAATACAACTGCCCCACTGAAGCAGCTGAAAAAATCTTAGGCATTTTTTCTAATTCATCCTCAATTCTTTGGTGAAGCTCATCAAAATCAATGCCCGACTTCAACAACATAGGTTGAGTTAGTGATTGGCTATCAGATAACAGGCTGTGTAATAAATGAATAGCCTTAAACTCACCATGATTTCGCTTTGTAGCCAAATCTTGGGCGTTCTGCAAAGCTTCCTGCGCTTTTATAGTAAAGCGGTGAAATGATTTCATATAGCACTTTAAAAGTAATATAAAATGACCGCCTCGTCAATCAAAAAAATCTTTATTTTACTTACCAAAACGCTGCTTAAAAATCTCCAAGGCTGAAGATACTTCCGCCTTGGTAGTATGTCTTCCAAAAGATAATCTCAAACTACTAAAAGCTCTATCCTCCGATCCACCCAAGGCCTCTATTACATAAGAAGGCTTAATACTCCGAGCTGAGCAAGCAGTACCAGAAGAAACCGCTAATCCCCAGATATCTAATTCAATACAAAGAT
>DPNX01000049.1 GCA_003539915.1 Patescibacteria group bacterium
CTGACATTATATTGATGATTATCAGCGCTTTTGTAATTGGTGCTATATGGGGTCTCTATCTTATCGCCTCTGGTAAAAGCAAGCTTAAGGCGAAGGTTCCTTTTGGGCCGTTTATCGTCTTAGGAGTTTTTGTGACTATCTTTTATGGCCACACTTTAGCTAACTGGTACTTTACTTTGGTATAATAAAAAGCATGAACAAGGGTTTTACTTTGATCGAGTCATTGACCGTTATTGCTATTCTCGCCTTGATGACTTCTTTTTTAATCCTGTATAACAGAACCGGTGAACGTCAGATAGTTTTGTTAAGGGAGAAGGCTAATTTGATTAGCACTATTCTAAAGGCCAAAAACTTGGCTTTAAGTGGTTTTATTCAAGAGCCTTTAGTAGGAAATGTGGTGGTTTGTGGTTATGGTATCTATCTGGAAGAAAGTCAGTATCTCATCTATCGAGATTTAGCGAGTGATTGTAATGCTAGTGATAGGCGTTATACCCCAGACAATTCTAAAGAACTATTTGGTGATATAATAAAATTATCACCGGTTACTATATTAAATGTTGAGGAGGTTCAGGATATCTTCTTTGCTCCACCAGTACCGGATATTTTCTTTAATGGCATGTCAGCTTCGTCAGAAAAGAATATTATTCTTTCAGACATTGATCACACAACCGAGGTTACAATAAATATTAATAATGCGGGACAAATCACTACACAATAAAGGCTATATTTTAATGGAGGCTTTGGTAGCTATGACTATCGTAGCGGTAGGTCTCTTAGGTATTTTTTCTTTGCTTTCTCGCTCCTTAAGCTTGAACCGAGTGGTGTCAGACCGTTATGTAGCAGCCTATCTTTCTGCTGAGGGTATTGAGTTGGTGAAAAACAAGATTGATAATAATGTTATTAATCGACGGGCTTGGAACTCTGGCATTACCGATGGTGATTTTGAGATCGACGCTTATGGCAACCTGGCTCTCAATAGAGTTAATGGCAGTCAGGCCTCTCTATTACGTTTTGATAATGATAAGGGTAGTTATGCCTATGCTGGTGACAAGGTGACTCGCTTTAGGCGTAAGGTTAATATTAAGTTATTGGGTGGCGGTGATGAGTTGCGGGTGAGATCTATCGTCTCCTGGTTGGGTCGAGGTGAGGCTGATTTTGAAGTCGTTTTAGAAGACAGATTTTTTAATTATTGGAAATAATGAATAGAAAAGGTTTTACAATGATCGAGTTGTTGGTAGCCCTGGGCTTGTTTGTGGTGGTGATGAGCATCGCTTCCACCGTCTTTATTCAATCCTTGCGAACTCAGCGTTCTATAGTGGCTTTAATGGCGGCTAATGATAATGCTAGTTTATCCATCGAACAGATGATGAGAGAGATGCGTATTGGTCTTAACTTCAAAACCAATAATGACAAGACCGAAATTTCTTTTGTAAGTCAGCGTAAGGGCAATATTGTTTATCGTTGGAACAAAGATGAGGAAACAATAGAGAGGAATGGTGTGGCTTTGACTAGTAAAAATGTAGCAGTCAAGTATCTTCACTTCGACCTTTTTGGAGCTGTTCTTGGTGATGGCGCCTCTACTAGGGTAGTTATACGTCTAGGTGTTAGTTCTAATGAAGAACGAGGCGTTGATATTATCACCAATCTCCAAACCACCGTTAGCTCAAGACAATTAGATGTTTAATATGAATAATAAAGGACAAGTCATGATACTAACCGTATTGATAATCTCCGGCACTATTCTCGGAGCAACCACCATCGCGGGTATTTTAATGGTTAATCAGATTCGTCAGGCCACTAACGCTCAACACTCCCTGCAAGCTCTTTTTGCAGCTGACGCTGGATTAGAGTGGGAGTTGTATAACAACTTTGTTGGTAGTTATGAAAAACCTCAAATGAATAAAGCTGATTTTGTAACCAAAGTTATTGGCAGTGACAATAATATTGAATTTCGCTCAGTTGGTTGTGCTGGTGCTTTGATAGAGGGCAAGGTACCGGACAATATCTGTTCTCGTAAGGTTAATCGCTCCCTTCAATTATTCTTTCAGGTTCAGTAGTTGACTATTGTAGATAATCTGTTAATTTATATATACATGACAATCACCTAGATTGTCCTTTCGTACCTTTGATAGGTGGTGGGAATTGCTTGACTCTACATCAGGTCAGTTCTTTTCAACATGCCAGGGAGTAGAGCCTTCTCCTTGGTTGGTCCCGTCTTCCGTAGCAAGTCACATTGCTTGTGGGGACGGGGCCTTTTTATTAGCACGTGTTTTAGTATTCACCTACCCTTATTTTATGTTAAAATAGGGATATAATGCCTAAAACCGTAACTAAAAAAGAGGCTCAAGAGCGGGTTGATCAGTTAAAAAAGACGATTAATCATCACCGCCACCTTTATCACGTCCAAGACAAGCAAGATATTTCTGACTCTGCCTTAGACTCCTTAAAAAAGGAGCTTTTTGATTTAGAACAAAAGTTTCCTGAGCTAGTTTCTCCTGATTCACCCACTCAAAGAGTTGGTGGTAAGCCTTTAAAGAAGTTTCAGAAAGTTGAGCATGAGACCCGGATGTTATCTTTTAATGATGCTTTTAATGAAGAGGATATTAATAATTGGTTTAAGCGTTTAAAAAATCATACTAAAAAAGATATTAAACCTAACTTTTATTGCGAATTAAAGATCGATGGTTTAGCTATCGAGTTGATATACACCAATGGCATGCTAATCCAAGCCTCTACCCGTGGTGATGGGCGAATTGGCGAAGACATTACTCAAAACATTAAAACAGTTGAAGCTATTCCTTTGAAGTTAGAGAAAGGTGATTGGCCTAATCATTTGATAGTTAGAGGTGAGGTATTCTTTAGCAAGAGAGAATTTAATAAGCTCAATAAAGAGTTAAAGAAGGCTGGCAAGAAGGTTTATGCTAATCCTCGTAACTTGGCTGCTGGTAGTGTGCGACAGCTTAACTCAAAAATAACTGCTAAGCGTAAATTAGATTCCTTTATCTACGACATCGTTACCGACCAAGGAATTGATAAACATCATAAAGAGCACGAGACTCTCAAAAGATGGGGTTTCAAGACCAATCCTAATAACAAGATTTGTAAGTCGATGAAAGAAATCTTCAAGATGAGAGATCTTTGGGATAAAAAGCGAGATAAGTTAGATTATGAAATCGATGGATTGGTTATAGTTGTTGATGATAACAAGGACTATGATGCTGGGGGAGTTATTGGCAAGGCTCC
>DPNX01000048.1 GCA_003539915.1 Patescibacteria group bacterium
CGATCCCAAGCCTTCTGCGACACCCTCTATTAATCCAATAACTATAAAAGGTGCTCCTAAAACATTCTTTAAAAAAATCGGCAAAATGGGGAAAATCATTTCTGAACTAACATCCGTAAGAAAGGATGTGGCTGATAGCCACCAGATATTCTTTTTTGTTTTTTTGTTAGCCATTTATTTTTTTATTCTTTTTAACAACAAAGAAATAATAAAAGCCTGCTAATAATAAAATTCCCAAACCAATCGTGCTATACAACTCCAATTGATCAAATTGATCTCCTATTGCCCTGTAAGCCGCACCTGCATACCAACCAATCATTCCTGTAATAATCACTCTGACAATAGTTCCTAAGAACGTATAAATGGCAAAGGTTTTCCAAGAAAGCCTTACTATCCCACAAAATACTGATACAACTGTTATAGGTAAAACAGGAATTGCTCTAAAAAATAAAATACCCAGCTCATCGATCTTAGTTTTAGAATATTTATTTTCCATCTTCTCTACCTTATCCCAAGAAACACCAATAAACTTTCCATATTTTTTGATCAAAGGCTTACCACCCCAATAAGCCAATCCATAAGTTAAAAAAGAACCGATAGTGATTCCTAAAGCTCCCCAGATAGCCATCTTCGTTAAAACCATTAGAAGAGCTGGCCAAAAAGAAAGTGATGCGGGAATCATAAAGAAACCTACCGCCATAAATAATGGACTAGAAGGAATTACAAATAATATTTCTTCTATTATTCCAGATAAAAAAACAGCTACTGATCCATACTCTATTAAAAAATCTTTGGTAATAAATAAGAAGTCTTCCATATTATTTCTTAGCTGTTAAACGATAAAAAAACTTTCTGATCTCCTCCACTACAACAATTAAGAGTGAAACTCCTATTGCCAGAGACCAGTCTGACAAAGTTAGAGGAACTGTCTGGAAAATCAATTGAAGAGGACCCCAATAAACAACCGCTAATTGAAGCATTATCACAACAAAAGTTGCTCCCAATAAAACCTTATTGCTCAAAGGATTAATCTTAAAAACAGACTCTTTTTCTGAACGAACATTCCATGCATTGAACCACTGCATAACAGCTAAAGTAGTTAATGACATGGTTAGAGCTTTAGGTAGATTGTCTTGAAAGTCTAAACTAAAAACGAAAAGGGCGCCAATCATCATTGAAGAGCCCATGAGAATACTTCTTAAGATCATCGCCCTATCTATAAAGTACTTTTTAGAATGTTCGAAAGATCCTTTTAACAAATCCTTATCTTTTGGCTCCCAGGCGAAAGAGATATCAAGGAATCCGTCCGTCACTAAATTAAGCCAAATAATCTGAGCCGGAACCAATAGCAAAGGCCAACCTAAAATAATAGATCCAAAGATAGCTAACACCTCACCAATACTAGTAGAAAAAAGGTAAAGAATCGTCTTCTTAATAGTCTGATAAATATGCCTCCCTTCCTCAACGGCAACAACAATCGTGCCAAAATTATCATCCAATAGAATAATGTCACTCGCCTCCTTAGCAACACTTGTGCCGATTCCTCCCATAGCCACTCCCAAGTCAGCTGCTACCAAAGAAGGGGCGTCATTAACCCCGTCTCCTGTCATAGCCACAATCTCCCCCTTACTTCTATAAGCATCAATAATCTTAGTCTTATTACCAGGACTAATACGAGCAAAAACGGAAACCTTCTTAATAACATCGCCTAACTCTCTCTCGCTCATTTTTTCTAACTCATGATCGGTTAATACTAAATCACCCTCTTTGTAGATTCCGGCCTGTCTAGCAATAGCTATAGCTGTTAACTTATGATCTCCTGTGATCATGATAGTTTTCATACCGGCCTTCTTTACTCTCTTAACAGCACCTACTACCTCTTTACGAATAGCATCCTCCATCGCATAAAAACCTGCAAAAGTCATCTCAGGAATTTTCTTAGACTGCAAATCAGTATTAGCAAAACTAAAAGCTAAAATACGTAAACCATTCTGAGTTAGTTGTTTAATAATATTTTTCATTCGTTCCTTATCTTTATTGGTAAAAGCAACGACTCTACCATTCTTCAACATTTTTGTACAAGCATTGAAAATCGATTCAGGAGCTCCAACAACAGTGGTATATCTATGATCCTTCATTTGATGAACGGTAACGTGGTACTTAGTAACATGATCAAAAGGAATTTCGGATACCTGCGGATATTTATTTTCTAAAACATCTTTTGGTAAACCCAACTTCTTTCCCAAAACTAACATTGCTACTTCTGTTGGATCGCCAATAACCCGCCCATCACTTAACCGAGCACTAGCACAAAAGGAAGCTATCTGAGCTGCCATGTACAAATCAGAACTCTGATTGATTTTAATCTCCTTACCTCCTAACAAAGCCTTGCCCTGAGATTTAAAGCCCTCGCCAGTAATATCAAAAAAAATATTATTAATAAAAACCTGACGAATTACCATCTCATTGCGAGTAATGGTACCTGTCTTATCCACCGCAATCACTCGTGCCTGACCTAAAGCTTCAACTGCTTGAAGTCTCTTAACTAAAGCTTTGCGTTTTGCCATTCTCATTACCCCAAAAGCTAAAATTAAAGTGCTTACAATTGGCAATCCTTCAGGAATAACAGAAACTGCTAAGGTCACTGCCACTAAGAACATCTCCTGCAATCCCTCTCCTTTAGCAGCTGCAATACCTAATAGAGCCAAAGAGACTACTATTACAGCTCCAATAATTAAACGTGAAAGATCTCGTAAATTAGTCTGAAAAGGAATCTCAGTCTCAATACCAGTAATCAAACTACTAATCTTACCAATCTCAGTATTTAGACCGGTTCCTACCACCAATGCTTTCGCCTGTCCCCCAACAACATTAGTGCCTTTAAATACCATGTTGCTCTGCTCTACTACCGGCACCCGTCTCTTTCTAAAAGATCCTGTCATTTTCTTAACTGGAGTTGATTCACCAGTTAAGGCTGCCTCATCAACCCTAAGATTATTAGCTTTAATTAAATAACAATCAGCTGCCACCTTGTCTCCTTCGGTTAGAACTATAACGTCTCCTGGTACCAAGACCCTGTCCGCTATTAAAGACTCCTTACCATCCCTCAAGACAGTAACGAAAGTTTCTACAAACTCCTGTAAAGCTATCAAAGCACTCTGAGCTCTTCCTTCTTGGACGGTTCCCACTATCGCATTAAATGCCAAAACAAATAATATAACACCACCATCAACATACTCACCCAACCAAAAAACAATTGCAGCAGCAATCAGCAATATATAAATAAGAGAATTTTTAAATTGGCGGAAAAAAATAGCCCACCAACTATCAACCTCTGGTCTTGGTAATTCGTTGGGACCAAAAGACTGAAGACGTTTTTCTGCCCACTCACTAGTTAATCCTTTCTCTGATGTATTAAGTTTTTTATAGACTTCTTTTAAGGGAAGACGGTACCAAACAGTATTGTTCGCCATCCTATAAATTTTACCACAGGTTAAGAAGTGCGTTTATTCAAAGCTCTTTCAGCTTTTAATAAATCTTCGGGAGAAGATGTTGGCTGCCAAAAAACTAGCTGCTCTACAAAGATCTTATAATCAACTGCTAACTTAGTAATCATTTTAGGTAAATAATATTCACCATTAGGCTCTGCCCCTACCTCATACTTAGTATCAAAAATTTTTTCATCTAAAAGCCAAATGCCTGTACTGACTAAATTAGACTCGGGTTGAGCTGGTTTCTCAATAATTTTTTCTATACTTCCATCTTCATTAGTATAGACAACACCAAATCTATCAGGATTTTCATGCTCCTTAACTAACAAGCATAACTTATGTTTCAAAGATCTTTCTAAGCTAGTTTTATCGAACAAGTCATCAGCATTGAGTACAAAAAACTTTTCTTTATTAATATATGACTGACAAAGTTTTAGAGCATGACCCGTTCCCAAAGGTTTTTCTTGTTCTATGTATGTAACTGATCTTCCATAAAAATTATCACCGCAAAAATTCTTAATTTGATCTCCTAAATAGCCAACGATAATAAAAAGCTCGTCTACCTGATCAGGTAACGAGCTAATTATATGTTCTATTAATGGCTTACCAGCCACTAACAACATTGGTTTTGGAGCAGTTGAAGTAAGAGATTGCATTCGCTTACCTCTTCCTGCGGCAATAATTATAGCCTTCATTTTGGGTGCCTAACGGGACTCGAACCCGCATCGCCACTGCCACAGAGTGGAGCTCTGCCCTTGAGCTATAGGCACCATGTGCCGCGGGACGGAATCGAACCATCGACGCTCGCCTCTTCAAGGCGACGCTCTACCACTGAGCTACCGCGGCTAATGGCCCTATTATACGTTAATAGGACCCTTCAGTCAATTAAAAGCTGCCTTCCAGAACATGATCCTCAGGATTATTATCTAATCCTAAAGATTTAGTTTCTTGAGTGATAACTACTTTATTGTAATTAGAATAATCTTCATTAGCAAAAAAATCTAATACATAATTACCACTAGCATCTTTGTTCAATTGACCTGTGGAAATAAATTTAAATGGTAATGCTCTAACTAACCAACCTTCATAAAACTTGTCAACTGATGGATCAGCTAGTTGGGCAGTAACAGTGTGAATGTAATTGGTACCATCATAACTTCTAGTCGCCATTCCAGAACCAGAAAAATCACCTACTGACTCTAAAGAAGCTTTCTCTATTTGATCTACAGAATCTCCTGGAATTACTTCTATTCCTGATTGTGTGAACCACCAACCAAGAGCTCCTACAACTATTATAACCAAGGCCCAAATCCAAATCTTGTTCATGTTTATATATTTAATTGATATTTTCGACCTTAATTATTAATTCATTTAATGTACCCCCTGAAGGAATCGAACCTTCATCGACGGGGTAGAAACCCGTTACTTTATCCATTAAGCTAAGGGGGCAGTTGGTCGGGCTGCTGAGAATCGAACTCAGACTACAGACTCCCAAAGTCCGCGTACTACCACTATACTACAGCCCGTGAACCCTATAATACCCTAAAACGACCAATATTTCAATAATAAACCTAGTCAAAATACTTATCAAATCTCTCCATTGAAGAATCAAACTTCTGATTAAGTTTATTAATGATCTTAATCTCATTATTAATCTCTTCCACCAACTTCTTCACCTTGTGTTCACTGTTATGAATACGTCCTTCAAACTTGCCTCTTAACAATTCAAAAAGTTCATTCAACGTCTCATGATATGAAATCAAATGATTTACCAACTGCACCTCATAACCAACCGCTTCGGTTGCTAATGTTCGTGCTCCAGCTGGTTCAATAGCCGACAATAAAGTGGCCATAGTTCCTAATTGATTTGATAAAACTACCGCTTCCTTACGAGCCTCACTATTTCTTTCTAATTCTTGAGCCACCAGCTTCAAAGCAGAGCTGTAATTCTTCTTTTCATCAAACTGACTAATCTGCTCTAAGCCCGCCAAAGACTGGTGGGCTAAAAATACGATCTTTCTAGCTATAACGGCACCATCAACTCGAGCTTCAACAAACTCTTCTGGAACATTTTTATCTTCTAACCAAAAACCTTGGGCTAAAAAATATGCCGTTATGGCAACTATTAAAATGATTAGAGTTATTAAAGCAACTCTAGTATTGCGCGTAATCATTAGATACACTATTTTGCCTCAAATACTAGTAAAAATCAAGATTTTTATGTATCTTATTAATTATGTCCAACAAGCGGGAGTAGCACAGTGGTAGGGCATCTGCCTTCCAAGCAGAAGACGCGGGTTCGATTCCCGTCTCCCGCTCATTTTTTTGACTTATACATCATCTTTAGCTACTTATTAAGTAACTTAAAAGCCACTTTTTCGTTTACTATGTTAGATGATGAGAAAAAAATTATCTTAAGAGCTCAAAAAGGCGAAGCTGAGTGCTTTGGTCAATTGTACGATCATTATGTAGCTCAGATATACCGTTTTGTTTTAATTAAGGTTAGTCATCGTCAAGAGGCTGAAGATCTTACACACGAGGTATTTCTCAAGGCTTGGCAGAGTATTAATAATTTTAATCAGCGCGGCTTCCCTTTTTCTAGTTGGTTATATCGAATTGCACGTAATCGGGTAATCGACTACTATCGCACCAAAAAAGAAGCGACTTCTATCGATGAGGTTGGCGAACACAAATTCAAACTAGCCGCTACCTTTGATCAAGAGTTGGATCAACAATCTAATTTAGATCTTGTTAAAACTGCCATTACGCAATTAAATGACGAACAACAAAACATTATTATTCTTCGTTTTATTGAGGATCTCAGCACAACCGAGATAGCTCAGATAACTAATAAGAGCGAGGGTGCTGTTCGTTTAATGCAATATAGAGCTATTAGAAATTTAAAAAATATTTTAAATAATGAAGAATCTATTTAAAAACCTAGAGGATTTAAGAGGAGTCAATCCTAATCCTGATTTCTTACACCGTTCCAAGACGGAGATTTTAGCTACTTATCAAACTCACTCCTCTACCAGTTTTCGTATATCTCAATTTAAAAATCGTTTAGTAGAAAGCCTTAGCTTTGCCGCCGCCTTAGGTCTAACCTCCTTATTATTCTATCTAACAATGAGCGGTCTATCTGGCTCCTCTTCTACCGTTATCACTCAGCAAGATAAGATTCAGTTTGATATTCAACTACGAGATGCCAAGTATTATAAAGAGGTAGCCCCTAATGTTTATATGGTTGTACTCAATGAAAATATGGAAGAGGAAGAATTCCAAGAAGAATTAAACAAACTATTAGGCAAATAAATAAACCCCCTGAGGGGTTTATTTATTAAAGTAAGTAATTCAATTTACTGAACAGCTTCTTTCATTAACTTTCCAGGACGGAATTTAGGCTTGGTAGCAGCAGCGATCTTAATCTTTTCGCCTGTAGCTGGATTTCGACCCCATCTTTCCGCTCTGTCATAAACACGAAAGGTACCGAATCCAGTAAGTATAACATCCTCACCCTTACCCATGGTCTTTAGAATAGTATCAAGAACAGCTTCAACAGCGTCTTGAGCTTCCTTCTTTTGCATGTCAGTTGCTTCAGCAACTGCTTCTACTAAATCACTCTTTTTCATAAATCTTAAAGTTATCTTGTATTGTTACATCAATGAACCGACCTTTTAGGTTATACTATAATCTTTATATTATAGCAGGTTTTATGTCAATAATTAAGATTTAGCGAGCGTATTCAATAGCTCTCATCTCTCTAATGACATTTATCTTAACTTCTCCCGGATATTTCATCTCAGATTGAATTCTATTAGAAATATCTTTAGCTAATTGCAAAGCACTAAAGTCATCAATTTTTTCTGGAATAACGAAGACTCTAATCTCTCTACCACCAGAAACTGCGAAGGCTGATTTAACTCCTTCAAAATCAAGAGCTATTTTTTCTAGGCCATCAAGACGCTTCACATAATTTTCGACACTATCTCGCCTTGCTCCTGGTCGAGCACCAGAAAGTACGTCGGCGGTAGTAACAATGAAGGCTTCAGGAGTTGTATGAGGATAATCATCGTGATGAGCTTCCATGGCCCTGATAACCAACTCGTCTACCCCATACTTTTTCAAAAGCTTTCTTCCTAACTCAATATGAGTTCCTTCAACCTCATGGTCGATAGCTTTACCAATATCATGTACTAAGGCAGCCTTTTTAGCCACCTCAACGTTAGCTCCTAGCTCAGAGGCTATCATACCAGCGATATGAGCCATCTCTATTGAGTGATGAAGCACGTTCTGACCATAACTGGTACGGAAGTGCAATTGACCTAACAACTTAATAATCTCTTTAGGAAAATCTACAACCCCTAACTCATAAACAGCGTCTTCACCTAGTTCCATTACCCTCTTATCGGTCTCTCTTTGCGCCTCATCAACCTTTTCTTCAATTTTAGCTGGTTGTATACGACCATCCTTAATAAGCTTATCTAGAGCCAAACGGGCAATCTCTCTCCTCATTGGATTAAAAGAGGAGATAACAATAGTCTCAGGAGTTTCATCAACGATAATCTCTACGCCAGTCAAACGTTCTAATGCTCTAATATTTCTTCCTTCACGGCCAATAATCTTACCCTTTAAGTCCTCATCTGGAAGAGTAAAAGTGGTAGTGGTCATCTCAGCAATGTGAGAACGGGCGTAACGTTGTAAGGCGGTAGTAATAATATCAAGTGATTTCTTCTCTACCTCCTCACGACGCTCTTTTTCTAGCTTTCTAATAGAATCTACCAGATCTTTCTGATGATCCTTTTTAACCATCTCTAAAAGACTTTCTTTTGCCTCCTTCACTCCCATATCAGACAACTTCTCTAATTTCTCTGTTGCTTGCTTACGCAAATCCTCTACATCAGCTTTAGAACTGTTAATCTTTACCAGCTCTTCACTAGCCTTTTTTTGTTTAACTTCTACATCTTGAGTCTGCTTATTAAGCAGTTCTTCTTTTTTTATTAAATGACCTTCCAAGCGATCTAGCTTAGTACCTCTTTCAGACTCCTCCTTTTTAAGCTCATCATAAAGAGAGGCTGCCTTGTCCTGAGCCTTTAACACAATCTCTCTCGCCTGAGTTTGCGCTTCTTCTACTTGAGATTTTATTTTTTGTTCTAAAGAGTTAGCTTTACGAACGGAAATCGCCTGCCGAATGAAGTAACCGGCTATCAATCCAAAAATAATCCCGCCCAAAACTAAGATGTTTAATTCCATAAATTTTGTAAATCACTATTGATTTCATAAAATAGTAACTGATAATAGTTGTTAGGACTTTAGAATATTGTTTATTATTAATAATGACTACCGCCATTATACGAAAAATCAAACAAAATGTCAAAAAGAACTGTTGTACTAATAATAACTGATGGTTGGGGTATTGGACGCGATGACCCTACTAATCCTGTCTACGTTGCTAAACCCAAAACCATCAACCATATTAAAGCTAATTATCTCAGTGGAGTTCTCCAGGCTTCTGGCATAGCCGTTGGCTTACCCTGGAACGAAGAAGGTAATAGCGAAGTTGGTCACTTAACAATTGGTGCTGGCAAGGTCATATACCAACACTATCCCCGCATCACTCTCGCTATCGAAAATAAATCCTTTTTTAATAATAAAATTTTAACAGCTGCTTTTAATCACGCTATTAAAAACAAGTCAGCCGTTAATCTAGTTGGGATTCTTTCAGAAGGTAATATTCATGCCTCCTCAGAACATCTAGTAGCTTTAATAGAATTTGCTAAGAAAAAGAAAATTCCTTTAATTAAACTTCATATCTTTGCTGATAGTAAAGATAGTCCCCCAAAAGGATTCCTTGATCTATTAAATAAATTAGACAAACAGATTGGCAAAAACTCTACCGTTAAACTGGCTAGCTTGTCTGGTCGCTACTTCTCTATGGATCGTGATCATCATTGGGATCGCACCAAAGAGGCTTATGATGCTCTTTTAGGTAAAAAAGAATTAACTAAAGATCTAGAAGGTTATATAAAACATCAGTACGATCGAGGTCTCAAAGACGACTTCATTGCTCCTGTCTGCTTAGGAAAAGAACTGAATCCTATTAAAAATAAGGAAACTGTTATCTTCTTCAATTATAGAGAAGATAGTATTAGGCAAATTGCTGCTCCTTTTGTTCAGAAAGATTTCAAAGAATTTAATATCACCCCCTTAAAGAATCTTCATCTAGTAACAATGACTAACTACTCTGAGCAATTTGATGCTAATGTAGCTTTCCCAGCTGAAAAAATTACTAACTCATTAGGAAAAGTTTTAGCTGACAATGACAAGCTTCAATTAAGAGTAGCGGAAACTGAGAAATATGCTCACGTTACATACTTTTTCAATGGCTTTAAAGATAAACCCTTCAAAAATGAATTTCGTATTCTAATTCCTTCACGTAATATAGTTCATCATGACGATCATCCAGAGATGATGGCTAGCGAGATATCTAATCGCATTATTCAATCAATTGAAGAGCGGGAGATGGACTTTATAGTTGGTAACTTTGCTAGCCCAGACATTATCGCTCATACCGGTAACTTTGATGCTGCCGTAAAAGCTCTGAAAGTTGTTGATGATCAGATTGATAAAATAATGCAAGCATCTCTAGCTCATGACGCTATACTCATCATTACTGCTGATCATGGTAATGTAGAACGAATGATCAATCCTATGACCGGGAAAGTTGAAACCAAGCATGACACTAGTCCAGTTCCCTTCTATTTGATTGGAAAAGAATTCAAGAAAATAAAAACTCCAGCGACTGTAAAAAGAATTGAAAATGAAACTATTGGCATGCTCTCTGATGTTTCACCAACCATACTTGATCTAATGAAAATTAAAAAGCCACCGGAAATGACTGGCCAAAGTCTTGTTAATCGATTAAAATAACTCTGAGTCGTTTGGCCACGACTCCTCCGTTAGGCGGTAGTAGTTTGGTTTTGCCTTCCACCAGACTACTGCCGCTTTTTTTATATAAAATATAAATATTTCAATTGACTAATGTCATAAAAAGACCTATTTTATTGGGGTTTATGAAAGCTTCTATTATTAAAAAGATAAAATCCTCTCCCAAAGCACCTGGTGTCTACATTTTTTATAAAAATAAAGAGGTCTTATATATAGGTAAGGCAGCTAATTTAAATAATCGTCTTAAAAACTATCTTAAAATTACTGATCTAAAAACAAAGTTTCTTCATCAAGAGACTACCAACATAAAATGGCTAGAGCTCTCCTCTCCTATAGAAGCTCTTATTAAAGAGTCTTCATTAATTAAAACCATTAATCCTAAACTAAATGTTTGCTGGCAGGATGATAAAAATCATTTCTACATCTCCTTTACTAAAGACGACTTTCCTAAAGTTAGAGTTACTCACCAACCAAAAGATCAAAAAGCTCTCGGACCCTTTACCGATGGCAGAGCTTTGCGCCTAGTGCTTAAAATAATTCGTCGTCACTTCCCCTATTGCACCTGTCAAGAAAATCATCTCCGCATTTGTTTGAATAGTCAGATAGATAACTGTTTTGGTTTCTGTTGCCAGAAAAAAAATTCCATTACTACCGAACAGAAAAAAATATATAACAAAAGTCTTAAGACTATTAAAGATATTCTTAACGGCAAAAGAAAACGCCTCTTAAAGCAAATCACCCGAAGTTCTGACCTGTGGGCTATTGATAACATTTTCAGTCACAGTGAGTTTTTGAATGGTAATGATAGCGAGTGGCAAAGAATCGAATGCTACGACATCTCCAACCTCTCAGGCAAAGAGGCGGTTGGTGCTATGACAGTTTTAATTAATGAAGCTAGTCACTGGCAATCTGAAGTTAAAGAGTTTAGAAAATTCAAAATTAAAAATTCTCCTACCCAAGATGATCCTCGTATGATTGCTGAAATGCTAACTCGACGCCTTAACCATCCTGAGTGGCCTTATCCAGATCTGATAATCATTGATGGTGGCATTACTCAATACAATGCCGCTCAGAAAGTATTAGATAAAACCAAAACTAATATCCGACTCATTTCTTTTGCAAAACCTCAAAAGAAGATTTTAGGTCTAGATAAATTAACTATTGCTGATAAAAAAATAATAAAAGGGCTGCACGAAGAACGAATCATTGAAAAAGCTATTAAGCAAACCCATAATTACGTTATTAACTATCACCGCCAATTGCGTGATAAAATAAGAGCATAATGATTATAATACGCCTTATATTCTTCTTTTTAGTCAATCTCGCTGCTTTATTAGTTATTAATCAATTAGTGCCAGGGGTAGAATTAATAACCGAAACCTCAGTGCTAATAACTACTGCTCTAATCTTCACAGCCTTAAACAGCTATCTCCGCCCTCTAATTAGATACTTCCTAACAACTTTCATTATTCTAACGCTTGGTTTGTTAGGTTTTGCAATTAACGCCGGAACACTCTATTTACTTGACTTTATTACTAAAAATATTAGTATTAATGGACTACAGCCCTTATTACTATCTACCGTAATAATTACTATTTTTAATCTTGTGAGTAGTTTTTTCGGTTGGGCATTAAAGAAAAAATAAATAAAATGGAAAGCCTCATTACATTTCTTCAAATTGTCGTTTCTATCGTTTTGATAACGCTAATTCTGATACAAGAAAGATCCTCTGGTGCGGGAGGTGCTTTTGGTGGTGGTGGTGGTGGTCTTTACCAATCTCGCCGTGGCTTAGAAAAAGTAGTTTTCATTAGCACAATAGTTCTCGTTATTCTATTTGCTGGCCTAGCATTACTTAACCTTGTTTTACCTATTCAATAAAATCTTTTCTCACTTTTCTCAAATAGAGCGTCGCGTACTAATTGGCGCTGCTCTAATTTTTGCAATCTCTCTATTTTTTATTAGCGTTAACAGCTACTACAAAAACACTATTGAGTTACCCGTTCGTGGTGGGTCATATGTAGAAGGCTTAGTTGGTCAACCATCCTTCATTAATCCTTTGATTAGTAATGTTAGTGATGTTGATCGAGATCTAATTGAGATAAGCTACAGCAACCTAGATGACTTGGTTGATAAATATCAGATTAGCGAGGATAACAAATCTTGGACAATTATATTAAAAAAAGATTTAGTTTGGAGTGATGGAGAGGCACTAACTGCTGATGATGTAATATTTACTATTGATGTTATTCAGGACGCTAATAACAACCATCCTCTTTACTCCACCTGGCGGGGTGTAGTAGTAGAGAGATTAAATAAAAATGAAATTCGCTTCACTCTCAAAACACCTTACGTTTTCTTAATTGATAACTTTAAAGAATTAAAAGTTGCTCCTAAGCACATTTTTGGCAACATTCCGGTTGCTAACTTACGCCTTTCTCGATACAACCTTGAGCCAATTAGTAGTGGTCCTTACAAATTTACTAAAATGGAAACTCGTCGTGATGGCTTCATCACTCATTACCGCCTAACTTCTAATGAACTTTATCACGACGACCTGCCCTATATCGAAAACTTTTCTTTTCGTTTTTATGACAACGACAGTGATTTAATTAAGGGTTTTAATAGAAAAGAGATTGATGGTGTTGGTGCTCTTACTCAAAACCACCTCAAATATATTAGAGTAGGTCACAAAATAGTTACCATTAATCTCCCCCGTTATTACGCCATCTTCCTCAACTCAAACACCACTCCAGCTCTTCAATACTTGTCTGTTAGAAAAGCGCTTAACTTAGCAACTGATAAAGAGAAGTTAATAAAAGAAGTTTTTGATGATAAGACCATTATTATGCAAGGACCTCTCCCACCTAACATTCGTGGTTACGATCAACAGTTATTTACTGAAGAAAAATTTAGTCTAAAAAAAGCAGCTCAACTTCTGGATAAGGCTGGCTGGACAGTTGGTGAAGAAAATGTCAGAATTAAAAACAATAAGAAGGAGCAGCTACGATTAGAATTTGATGTTATTGTTCCTGAAATTCCTTTCTTAACAAAGACCGTTGAACTTATTAAAGAAGACTGGGCTCGGATTGGGGTCAAACTAAATCCGATCGTCCTTAACACAAACGATATTGGTAATAATGTAATTAAGACACGTAATTATCAGATGCTTGTCTTTGGCAACATTTTGAAGAAAAATCCTGATATTTTCTCTTTCTGGCATTCTTCAGAAAGATTCTATCCGGGTCGTAACCTTGCCTTATACGAAGACAAACAGGTCGATCAATTGCTATCAAGCATCCGACAAGATTTCAGTAATCATTCTCGCAACAAAAAACTAAGCCAACTACAACAGATTATTAATGATGATAAGCCGGCTATTTTTCTTTTCAGCCCCAACTACTTATATGCGGCTCCTAAAAATCTAAAAGGCTTCTATTCCTACTTCATTACCACTCCTGCTCAACGATTTGAAAAAATTAATCAATGGCACCTAAGAACTTATAGAGAGTTCCAATAAAAAATGCAAAAAAAAGAAATAACAAAAAAACCTATTAAAAAAACGCCTTCCTCATCTAAGGAACCTAAATTAAAGATAATTCCCTTAGGAGGACTTGAAGAGGTTGGTAAAAACATGCTCTTCCTTGAATACGAAGATGAAATCGTCGTTGTCGACGCTGGCTTACAATTCCCTGAAGAAACAACTCCTGGCATTGACTTCATTATCCCTAATGTTAGTTATCTAGAAAAAAACAAGCATAAAGTTAAGGGGCTGATTATTACACACGGTCATTACGACCACACTGGTGCTATTCCTTATGTTATAGGCAAGCTTGGAAATCCAACTGTATATTGCGCTCCTATTACCAAGGCAATGATTGTTAAACGACATGAGGAATTTCGCAATCTTCCTAAATTAGATGTCGAGGTAGTTAATCCTGGTGACAAGGTAAAATTTGGTAAGCATCTTCAAGCTGAATTTTTTGAGCTCGATCATACTATTCCTGATACTGTCGGTACAATCTTTACCACTCCAATTGGTAATGTGGTTCACTTCACTGACTTCAAGCTTGATTACGATAATAATGGTAAACCAATCGGTATGGATGTCTTTAAAAAGATTGGAGAAGGTAATGTTCATACTCTAATGATTGATAGCACTAACGCTGATGTTGGTGGTCGAACGGTTTCCGAAAGATTAGTAGAAGAAAACTTGGAAAGTTTGTTTGATAAAGCAGAAGGACGTATTGTAGTTGCTACCTTTGCCTCTCTCTTAACCAGGTTAAGAGAAATCATCAATATAGGTATTAAGTTAAAAAGAAAGATATTTATTAGTGGTTACTCAATGAAATCTAACCTAGAGATTGCTCAAAATCTCGGTTTCATCAAAGTTCCTAAAGGAACAATCCTACCATTAGAAGAAATGAAGAAATATGATGATGATAAAATTATGGTTCTTAGTACCGGCGCTCAAGGAGAGTCTAATGCCAGCTTAATGAGGATTGCTAATGGAGAACATCGCTTCTTTGAAACCAAGCCTGGTGACAGTTTTATTCTTTCTTCATCTATCATTCCTGGTAACGAACGTGGTGTACAAATCCTTAAAGACAATCTTACCCGTCAGGGAGCAAAAGTTTTCCAATCCCGAGATATTGATATTCACTCTAGCGGTCACGCTCCTCAAGAAGAACTCCGTGATGTTATTAAGCTTGTAAAACCAAAGTTCTTAATTCCTACACATGGTTACTACTTCATGAGATCTGCTAACCGAGAAAATGCTGTTGAAAGTGGTGTTAAAAGAGAAAATGTTATTTTATTAGACAACGGTGATATTGCTGAAATTAGTAAGACTGACATTAAGGTTCAAATTCAACAAGTTGAAGCTAGTCAGGTATTAGTAGATGGATTAGGTGTTGGTGATGTAGGAGAAGTGGTTCTTCGCGATCGACGCGTTCTTTCTCAAGAAGGAATGATTGTTATTATTGCTACTCTTAGTAAGCATAGTGGTCGCCTACTTAAAAATCCTGACATCATCTCTAGAGGATTTATTTATCTTAAAGAAAATCGTGAAATGCTTAATGAGGTTCGTAGGCGATTACGTCGTATTGTTGATAGAACAAAGAATCAACATTCAGACGCTGATTACATCAAATCATTAATCAGAGATCAGATTGGTGAATTCTTGTATAGGAAGACTAAACGTCGCCCTATGGTTCTGCCAGTAGTTATTGAGGTATAAAATAAACCTCTCCTAGTCCAGGAGAGGTTTTTACAATTCATCCTACTTGTCGTATATTTAAATCAATGAAACCTAATCTACTTTCAGGAATTCAACCTACTGGACGACTCCACCTAGGGAATTATCTAGGAGCTCTTGATAACTTTGTAAAACTTCAAAATTCTGGTCGTTATAACTGCTTCTTTTTTATTGCAGACCTCCACTCTCTCACCGAAGACTTTAAACCCAAGGATAAGAGCAAGCAAATCTTAAGTTTGTTGGCCGACTATTTAGCCGCGGGCCTTAACCCAAAAAAGTCTACTATCTTTATTCAGTCTCACATCCCAGCAAACTCTGAATTAGCTTGGATTCTAAATACCATCACTCCTTTTGGCGAATTAAGCCGAATGACTCAATTTAAAGACAAGTCAAAAGATCAGGCTTCTAATATTAATATTGGTCTCTTCTCCTACCCTATTCTAATGACTGCTGATGTAATACTTTATGATGCTAACTTTGTTCCTGTCGGAGAAGATCAAATCCAACACCTAGAACTATCAAGAACATTAACTAGAAAATTTAATAAAAGATTTGGTAAAACTTTCATAGAACCTCAGCCACTTCTTACAGAAGTACCTCGTCTTATGAGTCTAAATAATCCTGATAAAAAAATGTCCAAGTCTCAACCTCAAGGATGCATCTTTGTTGACGACTCTCCAGCTACTATTAAAAAGAAAATTATGACAGCCACAACTGATTCTGGTATAGAGGTTAAGTATGATCTCAAAAAGAAAGCTGGTATCAGTAATTTAATAACCATCTATGCAGCTCTGTCAGAAAAAAATATTAAAGGAGTTGAAAAAGAATTTAAAGGAGAGAATTATTCTGTTTTTAAAAAATCTCTAGCTAACTTAATTAATCAACATTTTTCTGATCATCGTAAAAAGAAGAAGCAACTATTAGCCAGTCCCTCTAAATTAAAAAGAATAACTAATCAAGGAGATAAAAAGGCTAACAAAATAGCTAACGCTAAAATAAATAAAGTTAAAGACCAGCTAGGACTTCTTTAAACCTAACCAAATTTCTTGATTACCAATCTTAGTAGAAAGGCCAGCCTCGGCCTTTTCTGATTTTTTGAAGTG
This sequence comes from Patescibacteria group bacterium, assembly GCA_003539915.1. Taxonomy (GTDB): domain Bacteria; phylum Patescibacteriota; class Minisyncoccia; order UBA6257; family UBA11618; genus UBA11618. Next base: position 16,794 of record DPNX01000048.1, read on the forward strand.
AACATCTGTTGCGTTAATATCAACAGCAAATTGTTTATCACTCTCAACTGCTGATTGTAATGGGGCTGGAACACTCAAGAAGATATTTATTTTATCATGAGGTCTTAAACCAGCATCTTGTCGTAAGCCCTGAACAGAGCGAACTAAGTCTCTTACCCAACCCTCTTTTTCTAAAGCTGGGGTAATCTTTGTATCCAAGACTACATCTTCTTCTAGTTTATTATCCTTCTTAATAGCTTTTACATTAATCTCATCAGCTAAAATACTTAGAAGCTCTTTATCCTTAACCTGAAGATCTTTAACTATTAAGCTAGCTAATGGCTGACGAACCTTAATGCTAGCAGATGCTCTTTTAGCTAATGCTAAGCTAGCCAAATGCCTCACCTCTTCCATCGTATCAATCAATTTTTTATTAATAAGCTTCTTATTAGGCTTTGGCCAATCTTCTAAATGAATTGATAGTTTCAAATCAACCCCCTTAGCTTTTTTTCTAAAAGATTGGTGTAATGCCTCAGCAAAAAACGGCACAAAAGGTGCTATTAATTTATTCAATACTAAAATAGTCTCCTGAAGAATTGGTAAGGCCTCTGGTCGCTTACGGGACCTTCTAATATACCATCGAGACAGATCATCAATAAATGATTCTATCTCCTTTGCTGCATCTACAACCTGATAACTTTCAATGTGATCGGTTACTTTAACAATCGTATCGTTAAGTCGAGCTCTAACCCACTTATCTAAAATATTCTCCTTACCATCACTTTTATGATTCTTGTTGTTGTAAGTTTCAAGAAAAACGTAAGAGTTGTATAGAAGCATTAACGAACGTCTTAACGCCTTACCAACATCTTGTTCATCAAACTTCTTTACATCTCCCGGTTGATTAACGGTAAAGAAATACCAACGTAAAGCATCGACACCATGCTTATTAATTAAATCCCAAGGATCAACAACATTACCTTTAGATTTAGACATTTTCTGACCCTTCTTGTCTAAAATTAAGCCTAATGAAATAACATTCTTATAACAAAGCTTCTTATCTAATAATGTAGATATAGCTAATAAAGTATAGAACCAACCTCGTGTCTGATCCATGGCTTCACAAATATAATCAGCTGGAAATTGACCTCCCTTATCAACCAACTCCTTATTTTCAAAAGGATAATGCCATTGAGCAAAAGGCATTGATCCAGAATCAAACCAGACATCAGCAACCTCACTAACTCGCTTCATTTTTCCATCACACTTTGAACACTGCAAAGCTACATTATCAATATAAGGCCGATGAAGGTCTAACTCGCCCTTATCATCAAAAGGCCAGTTATTAGCCTGAACCTGAACCTTGCCACCGTTTTCCAAAGACCCTCTATTTAAAGCCTCCTCATCAGACCAACCTTCTAAGCCAGCCTGCAACATCCATAAAGGATCTCCGTGACCAACAATCAAAATATTTTTATCATTATTTTTCTTATTAACCTCGTTGAAAAAACTCATCATCCTCTTCTTAACGTCATTTAGATTCTCTCCTTTACTAGGTGTCTCAGAAAAATGATCCAAAGGACTATCAAAAAACTTATGGTAGTTCTCAATAGTATCACCATTAAAAATTCCACTATTCAATTCCACTAACTGATCATTGTAAATTATTGGCACACCTATAACCTCACTAATAATCTCCGCTACCTGTTTAGTTCTCTGATACGGTGAGGCATAAATTGCATCTATTTTTTTAGTCTTAAAAAACTTAGCTAGCTTATTAGCTTCTTTAATCCCCTTATCAGTTAAATTCGATTTCTTATCCGCTCGCTTACCAGAAGAGATCCAACCTTCTTCATTATGAGTTGCCTCTGGATGACGGACTAACCAAAAATTATTTTGATTAACAGAATGTTTATTTAAATCATCCAAACCACCAATCACTTGATAATGGTCACATTTCTGACACTCCCAGATTGGCAACGGAGTACCCCAATAACGATCTCTAGAAATAGCCCAGTCTTTAGCTTCTTTAATCCAGTTACCAAACCTCCCCTCCTTAATATGTTCCGGAACCCAATTAACCTGCTCATTATTCTTCTGCAGCTCTTTTCTCAAACGACTCATTTCAAAGAACCAAGACTGACGAGCTAGATAAATTAATGGCTGAGAACAACGCCAACAGAAAGGATACTCATGTTCAAGAGTTGTTTGATGGTGCAGAAGACCTCTCTTCTGAAGATCTTCTTTGATATCTTCGTCAGCTTCTTTAATAAACTTACCAGCTCCTGGTAAGCCCTTTTTCATAATACCGTCCTCACTAACAGTTACTGGAATATCACTCTCTTCCATCTCCTCCTTCATTATATTCAAATCCTCCTCACCAAAAGCTGGCGCCATATGAACTAGACCAGTACCATCCTCAGCAGAAACAAACTTAGCCGCTACCACCTTATGAGGTCCTTTATTCTTATAAAGAGCTTCGTATTGTTTTCCTACCAACTCTTTACCCTTAACCTTATCTACAACTTCGCTATCAGCCTCTGGCGGTTCATTAACCGACCACAGATAATCCTTACCAATTTTATATTTGTTATATGTAAGATCAGGGTGAACTGCTATCGCAACATTAGCTGGCAAAGTCCAAGGTGTAGTAGTCCAAGCTAATAAATACTCATTTTTAGCTCCTTTAACTTTAAATTTTATATAAACAGAAGGATCTTTGGTCAGCTTATAAACTCCTGGCTGACCCATCTCATGACTCGAAAGCGAAGTCTGACAACGCATGCAAAAAGGAATGACTTTATAAAACTTCTTTAAATAGCCTTTCTTATCAACTTCTTGAAAAATCCACCAAAGACTTTCCAAGTATTTATTATCATAAGTAACGTAGGCCTGATCAAAATCCAACCAAAAACCAATTCTTTCAGTTAACCTCTCCCACTCATCTTTATACTTCCAAACCGACTCCTTAGCCTTTTTATTAAACTTATCAATTCCATAATCCTCGATAGCCTGTCTATTTTTCAAACCCAGTTCTTTCTCCACCTCAATCTCAACCGGTAACCCTTGAGTGTCCCAACCAGCTCGTCGAGAAATATAAAAACCCTGCATTGTCTTATAACGCAAAACTATATCTTTAAAAACACGTGCTAGAACGTGATGAGTACCCGGTCGCCCATTAGCAGTTGGTGGGCCTTCATAAAAAACAAAGCTTTTCTTTTTATCTCTGTCTAAGCTTTTTTCAAAGATTTTATTTTTCTTCCAAAATTCAAGAACCTTGTCCTCAATTTCTGGTAAATTAAATCTTTCGGAGCCTTTAAGCATATATTCAAAATAAAATAAAAGATCTAATCAGTCAAAAAATCTACACCCCAAGAACAGAAACCGCACTCACTGTGAGACTGTGGCATCGGCCCCTCAATCAACTCCACTGCAGCTCGTACTACCCGACGAGCTTTTATAGAATCGGTAGCCACTTTCTTAACAACAACATCAAATCTAGTCATTCCACCCTCACTAACCTCTTTGGAAATCCAATAGATAAGGAAAGCGTGACCGATATCAGGCATATTATTTTCCTTAAGCATTAAAGCGTAGCAATTCATCTGATTGAAATAATAATGTTCTCCACCCGGCTTAACATCATAACCGCGAGTTTTGTAGTCGGCAGGAATATACATGCCATCTTTAACCATTAGGTCGTCTAAAGCCCCGCTTAAAGTGGCGCCACTCTCTGGATCATCCCAGGTCAGACCAGTTCGCCAATTACGCCACCTATTCAAAGCCTCAACATCAGAAAACAACTCTGCCCCTTCAACCTCCCCCTCCATCTCCGGCGGCAACTTTCCTACCGCTCGATATTTATCAAAATAAGTTTTAATTAAACCATCCATACCACCAGGCAAAGAAGGAAAAGGTCCCGTAGGTCGATGAACACCCATTTTCATTCGTAACCAAAAACATTTAGGACATTCAAGAAATAAATTTAAAGATGATGGGGATAGTCGCATGGCAGTAATTATAACTCACGGCCTATCTATTTCCAAATAAAAAGAGGCGGGGTAAAAACCCAACCTCTTTTTATATGATTCTGGTGGAAGTGAGGGGAATTGAACCCCTGTCCGAAATATTTCTGCCAGATATTCTACAAGCTTAGCCAAGTTAAATTTTGAGACCAATTAGCTCATTCTTGGCAAAAAACTAATTAGTCTTTGTCGGTTAATTTTTATTTCCTAGTCCCGACAACTAAGAAACTAAGCTCGCTGTTTAACACCGGTGATGACCTAACGAGCATCAGCCGCCGATGCAGCATTTAAGCGTAAGCTAATGCTGGAGTTCGATTAACGTTGCCGTTTATCGGTTGTTTCAAATTTTAAAGAGTTTGAACTCTGCTTGCTTATCTAGTTTCAACCTTTCGTCGAAGCCTAGACCACTCCCTTTTCTTAATGTCCTCGCGTTTGTCAGCTCTCTTCTTTCCTCGACCTAAGCCGATCTCCATCTTCAACAAACGCCCTTTATTATAAACCCGTAAAGGCACTATTGTCAAGTTCTTCTCCTTGGTCTTTCCCATCAAACTTTTAATTTCTGCCGCTGACAATAAAAGCTTTCTAGTTCTCTTAGGATCATAGTCTTCAGGAGTATTAGCTGGTTGATAGGGTGGTATATTAGCATTTAATAACCAAGCCTCGTTCTTTTTAATCACCACAAAAGAACCAGCCAGATTAATATGCCCAGTTTTAATGGCTTTGACCTCAAAACCCTTTAATTCCATACCCGCTTCGAAAGTATCTAATATCTCATAATCTCTACGAGCACCCCTATTTACCGCTATATTTTTCATTGACTTAATTATACTTTCCTTGTATATTTCTACTATTAATCACAATACCAGAATAAACAACCGAATAACAGCCGAAAAACTATTGGTAATTGATGAGAAGGGAATCAATTTAGGAGTCCTTAAAACCAATGAGGCGCTAAAGATAGCTAAGGAACGTGGTCTCGATTTGATTGAGATCTCCCCCCTTTCTAAACCCCCCGTAGCTCGTATTCTGGATTTTGATAAATATCGCTATCAGCAAGAAAAAAAGCTGAAAAAACAAAAGAGTGGTGCTAAAGAAGAAGTTAAGCAGGTGCAAATCAGTGTTCGTTCAGCTCAGAACGATTTAATGGTTAAAGCCAAAAGAGCTAATAGCTTCCTAGCCAAAGGTAACGTTGTTCGTATCGTTATGGTGCTACGAGGCCGAGAGAGAGCTAATCGAGATTTTGCCAAAGAAAAGTTGAATCTTTTTCTAGCTGGTCTCGACCCTCACAAGATAACCATGACTCCTAAATTCGGTGGTCGTGGTATTATCACTCAGATTCAAAAGTAATTATGAAAAAAGCAGTTAGTAAAAGAATTAAAGTGTCTAAAAGCGGCAAATTATTGCGTCGCCAAGTTGCTGTTGATCATTTTCGTTCTAAAAAAACTGGCAATCAAATTCAATCAAAAAGAAATCACCGATCAATTGCTAAAGGATACCAAAAAATAATCAAAGGTTATCTAACTTCTAAATAAAAACATGCCAAGAGTTAAAAGAGGTAAAAATGCTTTAAAAAAGAGAACTAAGATCCTTAAGTACACTAAGGGTTTTAAGTGGGGAAGAAAAAGCAAAGAAAGAGCTGCTAAAGAAGCCTTGCTTCATGCATGGACTCATGCTTTTCGCGGTCGTAAAGAAAAGAAACGAACCGCTCGAACCCTTTGGCAAGTTAAAATTAACGCCGCCGCTCGTCTAGAGGACTTAACTTACGGTCAGCTAATTGATAAACTTAATAAAAGTGAAATTAAGTTAAACAGAAAGATCTTGGCTGACTTAGCAGAGAATAATCCTGAGATCTTTAAAAAGATCATTGCTCAAAGCAAATAATAACAATCTAGAACGCGACATAATAATAATCTTTACTAGTATTATTATTGCCTACTTTATGTGGGGTAGTCCTTGGTTAACTAGTTTTTTTGAATCTCTAGAGCAGAATAGATATATCGGTGCTTTTATAGCCGGTATTTTTTTTACCTCTGTTTTCACTACCGCCCCCGCTATTATGATCTTAGTCAAAATTGCTGAATTCAACTCCATTCCCTTAGTAGCTATAATGGGAGCTGCAGGTGCTGTTATTGGAGATTCTATTATCTTTTATTTTTTCAGAGACAGATTATTTGCGGACATCGCTCAAGTAATTAAATTACCTAGACTAAAAAGATTGAAGCACATTACCCGATCAAAAATGATCCGCCTTTCAGCAGCTATGGTTGGAGGACTGATGCTAGCCATCCCCCTATTTCCTGATGAAACTGCGATGGCTATGATGGGATTTTCTAAAATATCTACTCGCGTTTTTATAATAATAGCCTTCTTCTTTAACTTCATCAGCATTCTTCTCCTCTCTTTGGGGGCTAAATACTTTAGCTCTTAGATTCCTCCTCGTCTTTTTTTATATATTCCGAAGCTTTACGCAAGATACTTGCTCGCACCTTAAAGCGAGACAAGTGTCGCCTAGCATCATTTAAGTTGAACCAACCATAACCATCATGTTCATCAGAAATTTTAACCTCCTCTTTATCAGTCTCAGCTAAATAAAAGATAACCACCTTAAACATTTTTTCTTTACCACGATTATAAGGAAACTTTTCAAACTCCTTAAAATTTCTCTGCATCTTTAAATCCTTACGACTCAAACCGGTTTCTTCCCCAACCTCTCTAAAAGCGGTTTGCAAACTACGCTCATCCTCTTCCATTTTTCCCCTAGGCATATCCCAGGTATTTCTACCTCTATACAATAATAAAAACTTACTACCTTCCTTAGTCTTTCTATAAACCACAAAACCAGCTGAAACTATTTTCTTACGTGCCGAAGGAGATCTTTTTATTATTTTTTTAATAGGTCTGTTCATTTATAACTGCTATTTTATCAATCTCTTTGGATTGCTTCAAGAGGCGCCCCTATAAACCTCTCTATTTTCAGGCTTAATATAACTCAAACCTAAAGCTTTATAAATACTTTTCTCCGTCTCTCCTGCTATCTGCTTATTACCCTTAAATAATCCGTATTCATTTAATTTACAACCCTTTTTTAAAGCCAACTGACGAAGATCTATATTGTGATCCTTAGGTCCGGTGAAATAATGTAAGGCTGCTCCATATGACTCCTCAGGAACCACTCTTAAATCAGCATCTAAGCCACTTTTTAACTTAACTGAGGCCTTAGTAGTCCCTTTAGCAAAAACCTCATCAACCTCCGGCATTGATACAAAAAACTCTATTATTTTCTTACCAAGAGATGGCTTAGCACTAACCACTATATCAATATCACCAATTGTTTTTTTATGCCTCCTTAATGAACCAGCTATTGTAGCTTTCTTTACACCTCTAATTCTTTTTAATCTACTCTCAATCTTTTCTGCCTGAGGCAAAACAATTGCTAAAGATTGTCTACCTTTTGATTGTTTTAAAAATTCTAACCCTCTAATAATATTCTCCTCACTCTTTTTACCAAAACCTTCTATATTTTTTAATTTATTTTTTTTAATTGCTTTCTCTAAATCTTTTACACTTTTAATTTTTAATTTTTTATATAATTTACCAGCTTTTTTAGCACCAATACCTTCAACATCCATTAATTCAGTCAATCCTTTAGGAATGCTTTTTTTTAATTTATTAAAAGATTT
>DPNX01000033.1 GCA_003539915.1 Patescibacteria group bacterium
CGTTGATGAATTTCAAAACTTTGCGACAGAATCTTTTGCCAATATTCTTTCCGAGGCTCGTAAGTATCGCCTCTCTTTGATACTAGCTAATCAGTATTTGAGGCAGTTAGATGAGGAGGGCAAGAGCACTATCCGTTCAGCTATTTTTGGTAACGTTGGTACTATGATAGTTTTTCGAATTGGAGCTGATGATGCTGAGTTTGTAGAGAAGGAGTTTATGCCAGAGTACGAGGCTAACGACCTGGTCAACCTCTCTAAATATCATATTTATATAAAACTAATGATTGATGGGGTGGCTTCACGGCCCTTTGCTGCCAAGACTATCGCCCCTCATATCAAGTCTGATAAGGATTATAAGGATATCATTATTGAAAACAGCCGGAGTCGTTATAGCGTGGCCAAAGAGAAGGTAGAAGAGAAGATAGCTAAAGAATGGTTAGGTGATGGTAGTCCAGCTGAAGAGAAGATTAGACGCAAGGGAGAAAAATCTCTTAAAGAAGCTCTTAAGCCAAGAAAGGAGAGTAAGTCAAAGCAATATCCTAAAAAGAAAAAAGCTGAGGTTAATATAGATGCTTTACGAAGTGCTTTAGAAGGAGCTCTAAAGAATAACAATGAATCAGAGGAGAAAATAACTGAGGAGGGTTAGTTAGCTTTTTCTACTCGCTCTACATACTCGCCACTATCAGTATTGATCCTGATAACATCCCCTGTATTAATAAATAGGGGCACATTAATTTTAGCGTCGGTTTCTAAAATAACCGGCTTCTTACCACCAGTAGCTGTATCACCCTTATCACTTGGTGGGGCGCTTTTAACTTTTAAATCTACTTTAATCGGTGGTTTTATATTAATAACTTGGTTTTTGAACATAACAGCCTCTACCTTAGAGTTATTTTTTAAAAAATAACCAGTATCACCAACTACTTCTTCAGTTAAAGAAAAACGTTTGCTAGGATCTTCTAACTCACTAAACCAATATTCACCACGATGATTGTATAAATACTTAACATCTACTTTTTCAACCTCAGCCTCTTCAAAGTTCTCATTAGAATGAATGCTCTTGCTTAAAATCTTCCCGTTAATCAGGTTTTTCATTTTTGATTGAACCACTCCTTTTTGGCGTTGCATCTTGGAGAAGGAATATTCCAAGATCTCATATGGCTGACCATCAACCACAATCACTCTGCCAGGTTTTAATTCTGTGTATGAAAGCATAATTTATATTACAAATAAAAAACCACTCTTCCCAGCCCAGAGTGGTTTTGGATTGGTTAGCGATAACCAATCTCTTTGAGGGCTCGCCAGTAATTGATGCTAGGACGAATGTCTTCCATCAACGACCTGTTATGCGAGTGTTTCCTAAGGAAATCCTTGATCTCCTTTGCTTCTAGATCATTGTATCGATCGAGAAGCTCACGGAAAGCAGAAGCCAATACTGACTTCGAGTGGTGAGAAGAAATCTCTGACATGATCGCACTCCTTTTCTGAACTAGAGTCAGAACCACTCTGCCTTGAAATGGTACTATATTTAAAGTATCCTGACATGACTAATATGTCAATGTCAAAAAACAAGAAAACCATCTTTGTCGCCCTTTCGGGTGGTGTTGATAGCTCGGTCACTGCCGCTCTATTACAAGAGCAGGGTTTTGATGTAGTTGGTTGTCACATCAAGTGCTTTAATATTGATGGTTGTGGGGTTAAAGATGCTGAAGATGCTCGTCGAGTAGCGGAGCAATTAAACATCCCTTTTTATGTTTTTGATCTTGAGCAGGAGTATAAGGACAGGGTGGTTAAGTATATGGTGGATGGCTACCGCCAAGGCCTTACTCCTAATCCAGATGTCATGTGTAACAAGGAGATCAAGTTTGGTCTTTTCTTGGAAAAAGCCTTGTCTTTAGGAGCAGATCAGATCGCTACCGGTCACTATGTTGCTCTCAAGGATGGTCGTTTATATCAGGCGGAGGATAAGAATAAGGATCAGTCATACTTTCTTTGGACCTTAACTCAGGACCAATTACAGCACTGCCTTTTCCCTTTGGGTGTCTATACCAAAGATCAAGTTAGAGAAATGGCTCAGAAATATAATCTCTTAACTTCAAAGAAGAAGGATTCCCAAGGTATTTGTTTCTTAGGACAGGTCTCTTTGGCTAATTTTTTGAAAGACTACATTCCAGCTAAAAAAGGTTTGGTTTTGAGCACTAGTGGTGAGTCGGTTGGTCAACATGATGGCGCTCATTTTTATACTATCGGTCAGCGTCATGGTTTGAATTTAGGTGAGTTAAGTAACACGCCTCATTATGTAGCAGAGAAGGATGTGGAGAGTAATACTATTACCGTAGCAGAGGGAAGTGATCACGAGGATTTATTTAGGGATCAGATAGAGTTAATTGATATTCATTTTATTAAAGAATCACCTCAACAAAAAGAGGTGTTGGCTCGCCTTCGTTATAGACAGCCTTTATTTAAAGCTCAATTGGAGGATAATAAGCTTATCTTTTCTGAGCCACAGAAGTTTATCGCTCCCGGTCAATCAGCCGTTTTTTATGACACCCAAGGTCAGATGTTAGGCGGAGGTGTAATTGCCTAAATCAAGTAAATATCCTATCATTTTATCAATGAGAATCTTAACGGGTGAGATTGGTGAACATGAGGGAAAAGAGGTCACTTTAATGGGCTGGGTCTCAGTTAGACGAGATCACGGTAAACTTATTTTTATCGATCTTCGAGATAGAAAAGGATTAGCACAATGTGTTTTCTTTGCTAAAGATAAAATTCTTTTTGGTCAGGCAGAACAGTTACGTCCCGAGTGGGTTATCAAAATCACTGGTGATGTTAATAAACGACCAGAAAAACTTATCAACCCTGATATGGCTAGTGGTAAGTGGGAGATTGTTGTGAAAAATATAGAAATCATTAGTGAGGCTGAAACGCCACCTATCGCTATCGATAGTGATGGTTTTGAGATTGGTGAAGAAAGTCGTCTCAAGTATCGCTATCTTGATTTACGCCGACCTCGATTGCAAAACAACTTACGCATGAGACATAAGATTAGTCACTTTATCCGCAACTATCTGACTGATGATGATTTTGTAGAGATCGAGACTCCTATTCTTTCTAAATCAACTCCTGAGGGTGCTCGAGACTTCTTAGTGCCTTCTCGAATTCACAACGGTAAATTTTATGCCCTTCCTCAATCACCACAACAATACAAACAGTTATTGATGGTGGCTGGTTTTGAAAGATATTTCCAACTACCCCGTTGCTTCAGAGATGAGGATCTTCGAGGCGATCGTCAACCCGACTTTACCCAGCTAGACATCGAACTTAGCTTTTCTAATGAAGAAGAGATTATGAACTTGGTAGAGGAGTTGATGATCAAGCTTGTCAAAGATCTTTATCCTAACAAGAAGATTCAGAAGACTCCTTTTCCTCGTCTCACACACAAAGAGGTGATGAAGAAGTATAAATCCGACCGACCCGACTTAAGAAAGAATTCGGATGATCCTGATGAGTTAGCTTTTGCTTTTGTAGTTGATTTCCCAGCCTTTGAATACAAGGAGGGTGACAAGCGTTGGGGCGCCATGCACCACCCCTTTACCCAGCCTAAGGTCAAAGATGCAAAAGAGCTTAAAAAAGCCTTTGCTGACGATCCTGGGAAGATCCT
>DPNX01000007.1 GCA_003539915.1 Patescibacteria group bacterium
AACGACCCTTGTATCCATAGCGAGCAAAGCGAGTTGATCCATAACCTTGGGTAATACGCTTGTATCCCCTCTCTACGGGCCAGCTAAGGACTCCTGGGCGTTCGGGTGGTAGGCCATCAGGATTTATCTGGCGACGAAGAGTGGCTTCTAATTTTTCAACCTCGATAGCAATTTCTTCTTGCTTTTTACTTAAAGCGTCGATTTCTTCTTCATATGATTTAGCTTGGTTTTTAGCCATGGCTAAAAGACTTCTTCTTTCGGTTCTTTGTTCCTCTACCAGAGATTTTCTGACTCGAGAGGTCTTATACTCTTGCTCCACTCCCCTTCTCTTTTTAGAAACTTGACCCAGTTGGCTATCGAGGGACTGTTTGAGCAATAGGAGCTCTTTAACGTCTCTATTTAAGGCCACATGAAGATCGCTGAGGTCGTTAATTTGAGTCAGGCTCTCAGAGAGGCTTAGATTTTTGAGAAACGAGATAACTATATCCTCAGACTCTCTAAGGTGAAGTTCTCTGAGTATTTTATAGATAGCTTCATTTTTTAACTCAACATCACCTTTAGTATTGTCGATAGTACCGTTAATAGAGGTTATTTCCAGACCTAACTTATCAATATTTATCTCGTTTGATCTCAAGCCTAGTTTGAGTTGTTTGATTTTGTAACTATTACGATTAATCTCTCGAGTTAGAGTCTTTTTCTTTCTTTCTGTTTTATAAAGACTGTTCTGAGTTTTTTGAATCTTTTCATGAATCTCTTTTAATTCATTAGCTTTAGAGTTGATTTGATTTTCTAATACTTGATCGTGAGAGCCACCAACTGAAATATTATCTCCTCCTACATCCACATAGTCGTTAATATCCTCAGCGTGGAAGTTTTGACACTCAGCATCATGTTGATGCTCAGCAGCCGAAACTGGAATAGCAAGGATGAAAAGAAGGATGGTGATTGGTATTATTTTCATATTTAGACAGATAATTTATGAATAGCAATAGTTATTCTTTTTTGCGCCTCCTCTACTCCTAGAATATCTAAAATATCAGTTGGTCCAGGAGAAGCCTGTTGGCCAGAAAGAGCGACTCGCAAAGGCCAGAAGATCTCACCCTTCCCCCATTGCTTAGCAAGCGACTCTATTTGAATCTCATTAAGGTCTTCCCCAAGATCATAGATTAATTGAAGATTACGTAAAGTATCTTCCTTGGTATTATTTTTCCAAACTAAAAGGCTGGCTGGATAGTCAGGGAGTTTGTAGAAAAAACTAGCCAGCTCATTAAAGTCAGTTAGTTTTGTCATCCTATCCTTCAGGAGACTTATTATAGCCAGGTTTTGAGTATTAGGTTCTATATCCAAAAGATCAGCTAAGTTATTATCATCCATATGACGTAAATATTGGGTGTTGATCCAGTTGAGCTTATCAACATTGAAAATCGCCCCACCTTTTTGAATGCGATCAAATTCAAACTTTTCAATCATTTCTTGTTTGGTAAAGAGTTCTTGATCATCTTTTGGATGCCAACCAAGCATAATCAAGAAATTGAGAAAAGCATCAGAGAGATAGCCTTGTTGATTGTATTCTTGAATAGAGGTGGCGGAGTGTCTTTTAGACATTTTCTTGCGATCAGGATCTAAAATAAGAGGTAAATGGGCGTATGTAGGTCGATCAAAGCCTAGAGCCTCTTGTATAAGAATTTGCTTTGGCGTATTAGCTAAGTGATCTTCGCCTCTAATAACGTGAGAGATGTTCATCTCCTGATCATCAATCACTACTGCTAAGTTATATAAAGGAGTGCGAAAGTCTTTAGCAACAATAATATCCCCTATTAACTTGGTTTCGAACTTCACGTCTCCTCTAACCATGTCTTTAAAAGAAACGGTCTTGTCAGGTACTTTGAAACGCCATACATGAGGACGCCCTTCCTCAATATATTTTTTTTGAATAGTAGCTTCGAGACGACCGCACCTGCCGCCGTAACGAGGAGCTAAGCCTTGCGTTAGTTGAGCCTGACGTTCATTTTCTAAATCCTCCTTGGTACAAAAGCAAGGGTAAAGCATTCTTTTGTCAGAAAGATCTTGAATATGCTTCTCATAGATGTCGAGTCGCTCGGTTTGTCGGAAAGGTCCCTCATCCCAATCAAGACCTAACCATTTGAGATTATCAATAATGTCTTTTTCAAAACGTGGCTCAGAGCGTTCTAGATCAGTATCCTCTATTCGTAAGATAAACTTGCCATTATTCTGCTTAGCAAAAATCCAGTTGAATAAAGCGGTGCGAGCGGTGCCGATATGTAGGAAGCCAGTTGGTGAGGGAGCGATTCTAACCCTAACTTCTTTAGCAGGTGTCATATCTTCAATTATAAGAAAAATTAGAAAAAAATAAACTCTTTATTTAAAAAATGAAAAACATCACCGGAGTGATGTCTTTCAGTGTACCCGCTTCGCCACCTCCTACATAAGCAAAAAGCTTTGAAACGGATACTCTATTAGTGTACTTAAGGGGAAATGTTTGTCAATAGTTTTATCTAACTAAAGACAATATATCGGCAGCAATCATTTCCGCTGCTTTTGGCTTTGAAAATTTGAGAGTAGCTTGGCGCATTTGTACACCTGGGTTTTTAATCATCTTATCAATCATTCTTAGAGCAACCCCTTCTGACAAGTTGTTTTCCTCCAAGACTTCAGCAGCACCAGTTTTAGAATACTCGATGGCATTCATCTGTTGATGATTACGAGCCGACTCGGGTAATGGGATGAGAATAGCTGACTTGCCAAAGGCTGCTAATTCGAAGATAGTTCCTGCACCTGAACGAGCTATAACTAGATCGCTAGCCGCGAGCATCTCCCCATATTTATTTTCAAGAAAGGCGTAAGGATAATAGCGTTTTTTTATTTTAGGATCCATTTGCCGGCTGATAGCGGCAAAGGTTTTTTTAACATCAGCGAGGTTAGCTGTGCCTACCTGATGAACTATCTGATACTTGCTTAACAGTTTTTCTAGGTAAGTAAGTATAAAGTTGTTGATTCTTACCGATCCTAACGATCCTCCTAAGACCAAGATTAAGGGTAGTTTAGGATCTAGCTTCAATCTTTCTTTGGCACCCATTGGATCGAGGCTGACGTAGTTGAGTAGTTCTTCTCTAATAGGGTTACCTACCACCTTAACAACTTTAGAAGTTGAAAAGTATTTCTTGGCTGAGGCGAAGCTGAGTTCTATCTGACGAGCAAATCTGCTACTAACAGTATTAGTTAAGCCAGGAACAGCATCAGAGTCGTGGATAATAACTGGAATGCTGTAGACGCGGCAGGCCATGAGGACTGGTAGGGCGCCCGGTCCCCCTTTAGAAAAAGCTACATCAGGCATGAACCAGTATATTTTAAATAATGATTGGAAGATGCTAAAGACAAACTTGGGAAAGTCGATAAAGTTTTTTAAGGAAAAGTAGCGACGGAGTTTGGAGGGTGTAATAGCTCTAGCCTCAACTCCCTCTCGGGTGATGTAGGAGGTGTAGATATCTTGCGGACCATAATAACGAAGATCTAATTCCAAGTTACTCTTCACCGCTAGTTGTTGTAATTGTTTGGCGATAGCAACCAAGGGGAAGATATGCCCTCCGCTACCACCACCAGTAATAAGAATTCTAACTTTCATAGTTAATTATATTTAGACACATTATTAATGATACCAGCAATAGTCATAAAGGATACTAAAGCAGTTCCACCATAGCTGATGAAGGGTAAAGGGGCACCTGTTAAGGGGATAACACCAGAAACAGCTGCAATGTTAACAAACGCCTGAATTGCTATTAGTGAACCAAAACCAACTAACAACAAGTGACCGAACTTGTCTCTGGCTCGTGCGGCAACTTGGAAGGTTCTCAGAATCAACAGCAAGAAAATTCCCATAAGAACTCCTGTCCCCACAAACCCCATCTCCTCAGCAATCACCGCAAAGATGGAATCACCAATAGGTTCGGGTAGGTATTTGATTTTGGTAGTTGATTGACCATAGCCCACACCCCAGAGACCACCACTACCAATAGCAATTAGAGTTTGATTGATGTGGTAACCGGAAGAGAGCTGGTTAGCTTCTGGATTAAGAAAAGATTGAACTCTTTCCCAACGATAGGGTGAGAGATAGATGACCGAGCCAAAAGCAATTGCTCCAATTAAAATAATCGCCAGGACGTGCGAAAATTTGGTACCACTAGCGAAGTAGATTATTAGGGAGACGGCTAAGAGAATAGCAGCTGAAGAGGTGCTAGGTTGTTTGAGTAGTAAGTAAGTAGTGAGACCAACCACAATCAGAAATGGCACCAGCCCCTTTATTGCTTTCTTGGTTCGTTCTTTCTTTCTCAGCCAGGCAGCGAGATAGACGATCATAGCGATATTCATAAACTCAGCGGGTTGGAAGGATATAGGAC
>DPNX01000045.1:0-523 GCA_003539915.1 Patescibacteria group bacterium
GAGCTTTTTAGAAACTTTTATAAGCTATTCAGCCTCCGATAAAACTTCTAAAGTTTTCTTCTCAATCTCTTTAAGTTGCTTAGAGTTATCTTTCAATTTGAGACGAACATTATCAAAGCCAACGCCTAATTTGATATCACCGAAGCTGTAGCTGGCTCCAGCCTTAGTAACAACCTTGTTCTCAAGAGCAACGTTAAGAACATCAGCCTCATAAGAAACTCCCTCGCCATACATTATGTCAAAACCGGCTACTCGAAATGGGGGAGCTACTTTATTTTTAACAACTTTGGCTTTAACACGACTACCAACTACCGCTTCACCTTTTTTAATCTGAGCAATACGTCGAATATCAATTCTAATTGAAGAATAGAATTTCAAAGCTCGACCACCAGGAGTGGTTATTGGACTACCAAACATAACACCAATTTTTTCTCTTAACTGATTAATAAAAATAACCAGAGTGCCTGATTTAGCAGTGGTAGCAGTTATTTTTCTTAAGGCTTGAGACATCATACGAGCCTGA
>DPNX01000045.1:830-1073 GCA_003539915.1 Patescibacteria group bacterium
GCTTGAGACATCATACGAGCCTGAAGACCAATAAATTGTTTGCCCATTTCTCCTTCAAGTTCAACTTTAGGAGTCAGAGCGGCTACTGAATCAATTACCACTACATCAATAATTGATGAGCGTACTAGGTCATCTAAGATACTTAATGCTTCTTCACCACTATCAGGCTGAGAGATAATTAACTCTTTAATCTTTACGCCTAATTTTTTAGCATACTCTGGATCCATGGCATGTTCAGCATCA
>DPNX01000045.1:1381-7351 GCA_003539915.1 Patescibacteria group bacterium
GCATGTTCAGCATCAATAAAAGCACAGCGACCGTTGGCCTTTTGAGATTGTGCTATAACATTGAGGGCTAGGGTGGTTTTTCCTGACGATTCAGGACCAAATATCTCTACCACACGACCCTTGGGGACGCCATTAACACCAAGAGCAAGATCAAGAGAAAATGATCCGGTCGGGATGACAGCCACATCCACTCTCGGCAAATTTCCCATCTTCATAATTGATCCAGCGCCGAATTTGTCCTGAAGAGAAACCAAGAGTTTATCAATTTCTTCATCACGCTCTGTTTTAAGAGTCTTTTTATCAATTTCCTTTTCTTTTGTGGGGCTTTTTTTAATAGGCATAATTTTATTATTCATTAGTTTCGATCTTTATTTTACGGGGAGGTTCATAAATTATTTTTTTGATTATTTCCTTTTCTCTGCCTAAAAATTTTTTACTAACAATAGTCAAAGCATTGAGTCCTGGATCCAGGTTAAATTCTTTTTTGAAACGACCATCATCATCAACAAACAATTCTTCATCGTTGATTGTTAATTTATTATCACTAGAGGTTTTTCCTTCTATAGATATAGTTGGTTGATGAACTATAAGATTGTTTGTGGTAGGGTAGGTAATTTCTAATTGAGGAGTTCCTAGTAATTTATTAAAATTTGTACCCACATACGTTAGTAATAATATTCCACAAACACCAGCAATCACCGATTTTTTATCAATCCTTTTGATAGCAAATCGATTACCAGGTAGACGATCTTGAGCTCCTGAGGATAGAAAGGCGATCTCTTTTTTGTATAAACGCCACATCTCCTCTTTATTAAAATCTAAAACATCAGCTAACTTGCCGATATAGCCTCTGACGTAAGGAGCGGGAGGGAGGGCATCATTATTATTCTCTAAAAGAGCTTCTAAGTAGCGTTCAGGAATGCCAGTAGCATCACACAATTTCTTAGTGCTAAAACCTTTGATGTCGATGTATTCTTGAAGGAAATCTCTGAAGGTAGCGTTCTCCATTTGCCATCATTATACAGACGCAGAGTCGTCTTGTACACCCTCTATATAAACTTCTCGAGCTTTAGCTCCATCACCAGGGCCGATAAGGCTTTTTTCTTCCATGATATCAAGGAGGCGTGCTGCTCGAGCATAGCCAACCTTAAGACGTCTTTGGAGGAGTGAGGCTGATGCTTTTTGGGCTTGTCTGACAACCTCAACCGCTTCATTAAATAATGCATCGGGTTGCTCTTCAGGAGCAAAGTTTTCAAAATCAACAGATGCCTTAGGCTGAGAGAAGTCTTCGGCTTTCACAATCTTATCCTCATGCTCATCCTTTTCTAATTCTATTACCTCATTATTCTTTCTTATAAAGTCAGCTACTTTTTTTATCTCTGTCTCAGAAAGGAAGGACCCCTGAATTCTTTTTGGTTTAGAAAATTCGGAAGAGATGAAGAGCATGTCTCCACCACCAAGTAGTTTCTCAGCTCCAGCGGAGTCTAGGATAGTTCGGGAGTCTATCTGACTAGCAACCTGTAAGGCTATACGAGCAGGAATATTGGCTTTGATTAGACCGGTGATAACTTCTACTGATGGTCTTTGAGTAGCGAGAACAAGATGGATACCGGTAGCTCGAGCCATTTGAGCAAGGCGAACGATAGAAGCTTCGATCTCTCTGCCATGAGCTGCCATTAGATCAGCTAACTCGTCCACAACTATTACTACGTAAGGCATAACCTCCTTTCCTTTTTTATTGTAGCTAGTAATGTCACGAGCCCCAGCTTTAAGGAGAACTTCGTATCTTTGTTCCATCTCATTAATAGCCCAACGAAATACATTGATAGCCTTCTTGCCCTCCACAATCACGGGAGAGACTATGTGAGGAATATTTTGATAGACTGATAGCTCAACTCTTTTGGGATCAATAAAAATAAAACGGAGAGTTTCGGGAGAGTTTTTATATAATAAGGAAGTGACTAAAGAATGGATAACAATTGATTTACCAGATCCGGTAGCGCCAGAAACCAAGAGGTGGGGCATTTTTTCGATATTAGCAGAGATTGGTTCTCCATCCACATCTCTTCCCAAGACGACTTCTAATGGACCAGTCTTGGTAAATTCTGGGTATGACATTAGGCTTCCAAGACGAACTATGGCTGCTGACTTGTTAGGTACTTCGATACCAACTAATGATTTGCCAGGAATAGGAGCTTCTATACGTAATGGGTGAGCAGCAAGAGCTAATGATAGATCTTGGTTAAGAGCAATGATACGAGTTAGCTTGATTCCTTCAGCTGGCTTTAGAGTATAGCGAGTAACTTTGGGACCGATACTGATTTCGCCCATTTCAACAGGAATACCAAAACTTTCTAGAGCTCTTTTAATAATATTAGCGTTAGCTCTTAGATCTCCAGCAGTCGGTCGTTCAATAGTAGTCTTTAAAAGAGAAAGAGGTGGAAACTTATAATTTTTATTAGCAGCAGCCAAGATAGCAGAGAGATCTTTCCCATCAACTTTATCCTTGGGGGCTTTTTTAATCATAGCTTCTTTGATCTTGAGATCTTTTTCTTTAGCCATGTCATTTTCATCGATTGAGACACCTCCTTCTTTGATGTCTAGATCATCATCAGTCTTTTTCTTTTTGATTAGCTTATCGATTCTCAAAGGAACGTTAAGAGTTATAAGAGCAGATGCAAGTACTAAGACAGCCACCACTACTAATCCAGCAATAAAACCGAAGGGTTCCTCAACCAATCCTAGAACATTCCCTAGTAGACCAGCTTTTTCTGGAAAGACTATATCAATGAAACTGAGAGAGGAGATTATTAAAACAGCTGCACCAATGAATGTGGGACTGAGAAATCTTTTTTCTTGAGCTACAAGAAAAACAGAGGCGATAGCTAGAGAGATTACTGGTAGAAGGTAATAACCCCAACCTACTAAGCCATTAAGACTTTGATGAATCATTTCACCAATAGGACCAGCTTTGTTAAAAGAAGCTAAGACTAGAATCAAAGCAAGGCCTATTAATAAAACAGCCGCGACACTTTTCTTAGTCTCACTACTAATAGCACTAACCTTTTTTTCTTTTTCTTCGAACTTCTTTTTTCTAGGCATAACGTGATTATATTGTATACCTAAAAGAGAGTAGCAGGCAATTCGGCCTCGTGAAGAGAGATAGGCACTTTTACAACCTCATTGGTAAATTTCTTAGGAATCATAAGATATCCTTTGTCTTTAATAAATTCGTAAAGTTTTCTAGTTACCCTAACATCTTGAATGCAGTAATCTTCTAAGGCTTTAAAATCACCTTCATTATAATATTTAATAGCATCCAATCCGTGGCCACTTTTTCCTATACCAAGGTTAGCTTCGGCTAAAACTCCTAAGCCAACTCTATGTCCGTAGGCTAGTTCTACCTCCTCAAGTAGATCAAGTCTTGGTAGAGCCATAAGATTAAAGTTGTAATATCTTTGAAGGGCTGGGATATCGAATCGGTTACTAGCAAAACCAATTACCAGGCCAGCGTTTTGAAGAATGGGACCAAATTTATCAATATCTTTTTCATGAAAAGATAGGTATTTGTCTTGATTATATGAGTAAGCACCAATAAAAGAAGTGTCTAATTTGGCAATGTTTTTTTGACCACCAACATCAGCAAAGGTGTTTTTGGTTTCAATATCAAATACTATTTTATCTTTATCCATTATTTTGTTACTAAGTTACGATAGTTATGATTATGTCTATCAGCGACTGTACTGGCCGCAAAACTATTTGGTTTTATTCTAGCTTCAAAATCATTAGCTCTAATGATACCAACTAATCCTTGAATCATAGAACCGGTCTTACCATTCTCACTAACATCAACATGAATCTCAAATTTATGTTCGGGTAGGTTGAAATCTTTAGCAAAGCTAATGAAGTCTTTAGCTATATCCAAAGAGGTAAGTACTTCTTGCCAGATACGGTCACGGATAGTGTGAAGTTTATCAAATTCAGATCGATGCCAAAAGTAGCGACCACCATTACCAACTCGGTGAACAACAATAGCTGTAACAAAATCAGCCCGGTTGTTACCTAGTTCTTCAGAATCAGTACCAATGAATATCTTGTACTCTCTTTTAGGATCGGCATTCATATAATTCTTGATTTCTTGAATTACCTCCTCAGATTTAAGTATTTGACCGTTAGAGGTCTTAAATGCAGCTTTCATTGTATTTTGAGAGTACCGTTACTAATATTATTTGTCAAAATTAATTTTGATAGGTTTTATAGGATTTTGTTTAACTACTGTCTATTGACAAATAATATTTTATATACTATAATAGTCGCAGAACTTAAACAAAGTTTCTTTTAAAGGAGAAGCAGATGAAGTGCTTATTGATGATCGTGGCGTTAACAACAACGCCAGTTATTTGCCAGACGGCAAGTGCTCAGCAGCCACAATGGCAACCGAGCAAACAGTCGCAACAGACGGCAACGGCAAATGTGGTGGAGCATCGCCACATTTACCACGTTCCTCCAAGCTATCAGCGGTTTGGTCCCAGGCTCACTATCGGTGGTTGTAATATCTTAGGGATCAATTTGTGGGAATCTGGAACGGGTTCGTTCTTTGGTAACCGCAACCCCAATGTTCAAATCTTGGGCGCTCCTGTGATGTCGCTGTCCGGCGGTGTCTGGAGTGGTGGTTATAGGCCACAACCGAGGACTTACGGACAGTATTACGGTTCTCGTTATCGTAGTGGCTACGGTGGTGGCTATAGAGGTAGTTACGGTGGTAGCGGCGGCGGTTATCAGGATCGGGATTGGAGTCATATCAGACGATGACCCAAACCTATCGTCACTGAGAGCAATCTCAATGCTCGGAGTTCTTTAAGTAGAACACCCCCCTGGAAATTTTCCGGGGGTTTTTTATTGACTCGTTAATAATAAAGTGTTGTCATTTATTTAATGAAAAATATTTATTTAGATTATGCATCTTCAACACCTATGGCTACAGAGGTAGCTAAGGTCATGGAACCGTATTGGAGTGATACATTTGGCAATCCAGGCTCAACTCATTGGTTTGGTCAACAAGCCTCAGGGGCGGTTTTTAAAGCTCGTCAAACGATAGCTTCTTTTTTAGATGTTGATTATAAAGATATTTTATTTACCAGCTCAGCAACAGAAGCTAATAATTTAGCTTTAAGAGGTGTTTTAAAAAATTCTAAACAAAAAAATTCTAGGATTATTGTTTCGGCTATTGAGCATGAGTCTGTTTTAGAAACTTGTCGAGATCTGGAAAAAGAAGGAGTTGAGGTTGTTTATATTCCAGTTAACAAAGAGGGTGTTGTTGATTGTAAAGAGATAGAAAGAGCTCTTAATAAGAGAACTGTTTTAGTTTCTATAATGCATGCTAATAATGAGATTGGTACTATTCAGCCGATTAAAAAAATTGGGGAGTTAATTAAAAAATATAAAGGCGAGAATAGTTATCCATTATTTCATACTGATGCGGTACAAGCTTTTCAATATTTACCTTGCTCAATAAAAAAACTAGGAGTTGATCTATTAACTTTATCGGCTCATAAGATTTATGGACCGAAAGGCATTGGACTTCTTTATGTTAAAGATAGGGATCTTTTAACTCCTATTATAACTGGAGGCGGTCAGGAGGATGGTTTACGATCAGGAACAGAGAACGTGCCTTATATTATTGGTTTTGCTAAAGCAATTGAGTTAGTAGAAAAGAGCAGGGAAAAGGAAGTAAAGAGAATTGGTGATTTACGTGAATATTTTTGGCAAGAATTAAAGAAGATTATTTCTGATATTGAAATTAATGGCTCTATTAAGTATAGACTACCTAATAACCTCAATATTTATTTTCCAGGGAGGCCAGCATCTGATCTTTGTATTGAATTAGATATCTGGGGATTAGCGGTTTCTTCTGGTACTGCTTGCTCAGCTCGGAGTATTAAGCCTTCTTATGTAATAGAGGCCTTGGGT
>DPNX01000023.1 GCA_003539915.1 Patescibacteria group bacterium
AAACTCTCATCTGAAGAAACATTAGATTTAAGAAAGTAAAAAATTAATATGGCATTTGTTGATGAAATAAAAGTAAATATTAAAGCTGGAAAGGGTGGTGACGGAGTAGTCCGTTGGCGACATGAGAAAGGTAAAGAATTCATGGGCCCATCTGGCGGTGACGGCGGTAATGGCGCTGATGTTTTTGTGCGTGGTAAAAAAAGCCCCAGCTTACTTCAGAACTATGCTCACAAGAAGAATTTTGTGGCAGAAAATGGAAAAGATGGCTCAAAAGATAGTTTATTCGGGCACAATGGGAATGATTTAATAATTGATATTCCGATTGGTTCTGTTGTAACTAATCTTGATACTGGAAAAGTCGTTGATGTCTTGGAAGTTGATGTCCCAATTCAGATATTAAAAGGTGGCCGAGGCGGTCATGGAAATAAACATTTTAAGTCATCTACAAATGTCACTCCAAAGGAATCAACTCCTGGAAAGATTGGTGAACAAGCTGATTTTTCAATTGAACTTCAGTTGATTGCCGATGCAGGATTTATTGGTTTGCCTAATGTTGGTAAATCGACTCTTTTGAATTCTTTAACTAATGCAAAATCAAAAGTAGCTAATTTTTCTTTTACAACGCTCGAGCCGCATCTGGGTGGTTTCCAAGAGTTTATTTTGGCTGATATCCCTGGACTTATTAAGGGTGCATCACTTGGTAAGGGGCTTGGTCATAAATTCTTGCGACACATTAATCGAATGAAAGTTTTAATCCATTGTATTGCTGCCGATGACCCAGATGTTAAGGATTCTTATGAAATAATTCGTACAGAGCTGGGCGATTTTAATAAAAAACTACTGACTAAAAAAGAAGTTATTGTTTTAACAAAAATTGATGAAATTAGTGAAGAAGAGTTACAGGATAAAGTTGAACAGCTTGAAAAAGATAATAAACAAGTTTTGACCGTGACTATTCTTGATGACGACTCAATCAAAAAATTATTGGATGATTTAATTAAAATTTTAAGAGGAAAGTAAGGTTTGCATCTAGCCTGCGGAGTCATGACATTTAGTTATATATTATAAACCTATAGAGACTCGCACTGACCCTCGAGCATACAAGCTAAAGCTCTATCACAATCTTCCGCTTTAAGAGCGGTACAACCTCCCCCACTAGAATCTACAATATTAATAAATTGATTACATCGCTCATTGTTCCAACCACAATTGCTATGAGCTAAACAGATTTCTTTTGATGTTATATCACCGCAGCGATTTGAAATAGGTTTGTAGATACAAGATCCGCTAGGATTAGAGACCCATTTGCAATAAGTCTTGCTCGCTAAACAAGAAGACCTATTAAAAACATTACAATTCATAACTATCTCTTCAGAATCAGAAGAGGCAGGTGGCTCACTTGGAGATGGTAGAGTTGGCTTAATTAAAGGTTGCTCATTCTCTAAATTATCTATTTGTTGTCCAACTGGAGCTGGTTTATTTATCAAAGACACATACGCCAAAACCCCAACCAGCACGATGACTAAAACAATAACAATTATGTTTACAAATCCTTTTTGTCTCATATTGTTTCTAATTATACCCTTAAAGAATAATATTAGTTATGCACAATATAGTAATATCTAAGATTGTAGAGATTCCTAATTTAGACTGTTATTACTTATCCTTCTTATGCTTTGATCGTTCTCCTGCTGTTAGATATTGCTTCCGCAAACGAACCGAGTCGGGAGTCACCTCCAAATACTCATCCGACCGCATAAAGCTCAGAGCTTTCTCAAGAGTTAAATCAAGTGGTGGAGCTAAGGTAATATTCTCATCAGATTTAGCTGCTCGCATGTTAGTTAGCTGCTTACCCTTAGTCGGATTAACTGCCATATCTTCGCCTTTGGCCGTGGTACCAATCACCATACCTTCATAAACCTCAATGTTAGGTTTAATGAATAAAGTACCTCGATCCTGCAAGTTAGCTAGTGAAAAACCTAACGCCTTACCGGTGGCCATAGAAACCATTGATCCTAACTCGGTCTTCTGTATCTCACCCGCATAAATACCAAAGTGACTAAAGACAGAGGTTAAAATCCCCTTACCCTTAGTATCAACGATAAACTCATTGAGATAACCTAACAAACCTCGAGTTGGCACCTCGAAAGTTAACTTGGCATCACCATGCTCCTGACCCATGCTGATCATTACACCTCGACGCTTACCCAGTTTCTCAATCACCGCTCCTGATAACTCATCAGGCACCAAGACGCTAACCTCTTCAAAAGGCTCTAGCTTCTTGCCATCCTCTTCTTTGAAGATAACTTCTGGCTGAGAAACAGCTAACTCAAAACCCTCTCGACGCATGTTTTCAATCAAAATGGCTAAGTGAAGCTCTCCTCTACCATATACCTTCATTCTTGAACTATCACTGAAATCAACTTTCAAACCAACGTTAACCTCAAGCTCTTTTTCAAGACGCTCTCTAATCTGTCGTCCAGTGACGAACTTCCCTACACGCCCCGCAAAAGGTGAGTCATTAACAAACATATAAAAAGATAGAGTTGGTTCATCAACCGCAATAGCTGGCAAAGATTCACCGTCTTCATCATCTAACAAAGTTTGTCCGATAAAGATTTCTGGTAAACCAGCCACCATCACAATATCTCCAGCAAAAGCTTCATCTACCTCCTTTCTCTCCAATCCTTCAAAGGTAAAAAGCTTGGTAATATTCCCCGAATACTCCTTGCCCTCAGCATCTTTAACAAAAATCTTCTGCTTGTCTTTAATAGATCCTTTATAGATACGAACGATTCCCATTCGACCCAAAAAGTTATCGTACCCCAAATTAAATACCTGAGCTAATAGTGGTTCTTGTTTCAAATCATCACCAGAAGCTGGCGCTACCTTATCAAGAATAGTATCCAAAATAGGAGAAAGATCTCTCATCTCATCCTCCATATTACGCTTCGCCAATCCATCACGTCCGATAGCGTAAAGAGTTTCAAAATCCAACTGCTCGTCTGTGGCACCTAGATCAAGGAAAAGCTCATAAACAGCCTCCTTAGCCTTCTCTACATCAGCCGCTGGCTTATCAATCTTATTCAAAATCAAAATAGGCTTTAGTCCTAGCTGTAAAGATTTCTTCAATACGAACTTGGTCTGAGGCATTGGTCCCTCAGCCGCATCCACTACCAATAACACTGAGTCGATAGAACGCAAAACACGCTCCACCTCAGAACCAAAGTCGGCGTGCCCCGGTGTATCCAAGATATTGATCTTGGTATCTTTATAAAAAACACTGGTGTTCTTAGCGTAAATGGTAATACCCCGCTCTTTCTCAAGATCGTTAGAATCCATAGATACCCCCTCTTTACCCGCCCCCGTGTATTTCAACATCTCATCGGTAAGGGTCGTCTTACCGTGATCCACGTGAGCGATTATTGCTATATTTCTGATTTCCATAAAATTATTACTTAACAAACGTTAAGGCCATACCTTTGTTGTTAACTCGACCTGTTCGACCAATACGATGGACGTATGCTTCTTGGGTAGCTGGAAGGTCGAAGTTAATAACGTGAGAAACATTACTCACATGAATACCGCGAGCTGCCACATCTGTTGCAACTAGAACATCAACGTGAGCGTCTTTGAAACGCCTCAACGCTTGCTGACGTTGAACATGAGACTTGTTGCCATGAATAGAAACCGCTCTCACACCTCGCTGAACCAGCTTCTTGCTCAACTTCTCCACACCATGCTTGGTCTGACCAAAGACGATCACCTTGGAGAAATCTTTTTGTGAGACTAAAGTAGCTAACACCTCCACCTTATCTCTCTCACCCACCTTCACTACATCTTGAGCAATGTTGCTGGTGATATCCTGCTTCTTCACTGAAACATTAACTGGATCATTCAAAAACTCTCGAATCAAGTCTTTGATTGTTTGTGGCATAGTTGCAGAAAAGAAAAGCGTGTGACGATCTTTTTGAAGTAATCGTAAGATAGCTCTCATATCGCCAATGAAGCCCATATCAAGCATCTGATCTGCCTCATCCAAAACAGCCGTACCAATCTGAAACGGCTTAATACAACCTCGCTTAATTAAATCCTTCACTCGACCTGGAGTACCAACGATAAAGTGATTGTGTTGTTTTAAAGCTCTAATCTGAGAGTTAATACCCACACCACCAACACAAGTTACCGAAAAGACACGTAGGTCACGGGTTAGGACTCTTAACTCTCGCTCAATTTGAATAACCAACTCACGAGTTGGAGCCAAGATTATTACCGATTCTTTTTTATTCTTCAAAGCCTTGTTAATCAGAGGAATTAGAAAGGCCGCCGTCTTACCAGTACCAGTATTAGCTAAACCAACCACATCTTTACCCTTCATAATATGAGGAATGATCTGATCTTGAATAGGAGTAGGGGTGGTGTAACCAACTCGCTCCACCTGACGCACCAAGCTCTCAGAAAGATTAAAGCCGGTAAACTTATGCTCCGCTACATAAGGAGCCTCTTCCTTCTGAGTTACCGGGTTTCTATTAATATATTGAGATACGTCAAAAGACGATCGTTTACCACGTCGTTTTGGTGAGCGGTTCTGCGTACCAAATCTATTATTATTAAATCGACGTGAACCTTTAGACGCAGAAAAACTGCGCTTACTATTATTAGTATTTGAGCCGGTATTCTTGTGTGAACCTTTAGACGCAGAAAAACTGCGCTTGCTATTATTAGTATTTGAGCCGGTATTCTTGTGTGAATGCCGAACACTAGTAGAACGCCTGGTCTTGCCAGGACGATAAGTAGATTTATTCATAACGTTGGGCTGTGCAGTATATTTTCTAATCACTCATGAGCCCCACACGTTTCTCAGGATTAGCAAATAGTATCATATCCTTAAAAGACTGTCAAATAGATTTTTTATCAAAGAAGCTATAATATAAGTAATATGAAATTAAAAGAAGCTATTAAGGTAGCTAGAATACCAGTTCTAGTAGCCTCTCTTTGTTGTTTGAGCCCTATTATTCTAGTACTACTCGGCCTAGCTACCGTTAGCTTTGCAGGATCTCTAGCAGATATATTCTATGGAGAATATAAATGGATTTTCCGTCTAGTAGGCCTAGCCCTACTAACTCTGACTACTTTTCTCTATCTACGCAGAAGCAAGGGCATTTGTACTATTGATGAAGCTAAAAAAAGAAGAAAAGAAATTATCAATACTGTTTTGTTAATATTAATAGTTGGTATTATTGGCTATACATTTTTCCTCTACGTTGTGGTTCATTATATAGGTGTTTTTCTAGGTCTCTGGATTTAATTAAGAAAGTCTAAAATAAAAAACCACCAAAAGCTTTTTATATTTAAAATGCTACAATAAAAACTATGAACTTATCCAAATGGTATACCAGAATTATAGGCGTCTTCTTTGCATTAATTGTTATTTCTCTTGGTCTAGACTACATGCAATTTGGCTTTAGGCCTGAAACCATGCACAAGATATTTCACATCTCCTTAGGAGTCATAGTGATCTTATTTGGTTGGAATAATAGAAACTGGTGGCATGGCTTTCCTTTAGCCAATGGTGCATTTTTCACTTTTGTTGCTCTATTCGGATTCCTATTCCCTGACTTTGCCAACCTTGATGCCTTTAATACCACCGATACCATTCTTCACTCTATTGTTGGTCTATCTGGACTAGGTATTGGCATCATCAACTACAAGAAATAATCTAGATCTTTTTGAAAAGAGCTAGATACTTCCCATACCCCTTCTCCTTCAAGTCTTCTTTTTTAATAAAACGAAGCGCAGCCGAGTTCATACAATAGCGAACTTTATCATTCTCCACCGGACCATCTAATATAATGTGTCCTAAATGAGAGTCAGCATACCTGCTCCTAATCTCAGTCCTTGGAAAGATTAGTTTGTAATCAGTTCTTTCTGTCACAAAATCCTTATTGATCGGCCTTAAGAAGCTAGGCCAGCCAGTACCTGAATCAAACTTTTCTGTAGAGGAGAAAAGCGGCTCTCCAGAGACGATATCAACATACAAGCCTTCTTTATGATTGTCCCAATATTTATTATCAAAAGCTCTCTCCGTCCCCTCCTGCTGAGTCACTCTATATTGCAAGTCGGTTAACAAGTCCTTGAGCTTAGCATCACTTGGTTTTTTGTAACCACCCCAACTATCCTTCATATCACCCCACACCGACTCAATAAATAAGTCTCTTCCCGATCCTTTACGATACCGCTTGTACTGCACTGGATTTTTCTTGTAATAATCCTGGTGATACTTGTCAGCTAACCAAAACTTACCCGCTAGCTCAATACTGGTAATAATAGCTTTTTTAAAAACCATCTTTTCTTCAAGATCTTTAATCACCTTCTCAGCAATCACCCTCTCCTCATCAGTTTGATAATAAATAGCGGAGGTATATTGATAACCACGATCATAAAAAGAACCCCCCTCATCAGTTGGATCAATATGCCTCATTAAATGCCAAACTAAATCACGATAATTGGTCTTGGTTGGATCATAAACAACCTTAACCACCTCTCTATGACCCGACTTACCACTAGAAACCTGTTCGTAGCTAGGACTCTCTAAATCACCACCCATGTATCCAGACACAACGCTCTTAACCTCCGGTAACTTTTCATAATCACTTTCAACACACCAAAAACAACCGCCAGCAAAATAAGCGACCGCCTCTCCTTTGTTAACTTTTGTAGAATCCACAACGCTTGGTGCTACCTTTCCCATATACCAACCATACCCCCAAAAACTAATCATTATAATAGCTGTAATTAATACAATCTTAAACATATAAAGTATTAATAACATTATGCGATATTAAAGAAAATAGCTAAAGATGACTTCCCCTTTGTTGAAAAATATGTATAGTTGTACATATGGCAAAAAGACAAACAGGGATTGGTAAAAAACCCAAGTCAAAATCTAGAAAAACAGCTAAAAGACTAGCTATCAAGCAAGAGATGTTAGCTAAACTAGCTGCTAAGAGGGGTAAGTAAAATATCTATGATCGTTTGCTTACTAACTTTGATATGCTAAAATATTTTTAATTATTTAAAAAATGAAACGGTTTATAAAACAAAACTTTATTATAATACTGGCCTTTCTGTTGCCGGTTATCATTTTAGTTGGTATTACTGCATCAGTATATTTACCTTCATTTTTTCTATCTACCGATTATGACTTTATATACTTATCTTGTAGCAGTAATAACTCACGCAATTGTGATAATTACATTAAAGATAGGTACAAAATTACTAATGGCAAAATGGTCATTAATGAGAACAAACTACCTTTAGATGCTGATAAGGATGGTGTGGCTGATGTAAATATTCATATTTTTTTACACAATGCTAAAAACAATAACAGTCAAGAACTTCTTTTAAAAGAAGTTAAAAAACTATCTCTTAGCGATCTCCTAACTTCACCTGACGGTGTCACTATCTCAGACGGATATTCTAGGAGAAATTCCGTGGGGCTCTTTCCTTTCTTTTTTGACGGAGGAGGAAGAGATTATAATTATTATCTTGTAAAAGGAAATAGTAGAAAAAAACTTAATCTTATAAATAGTGCTCGTAGAAACTATTACCAAAATAATATTCACTTTATTGGTTGGGTTATGCCCAATAGTAACTAGTAATTTTTTAATTAATAACTAATAATTAACTCATGCAATTGCAGTCAAGCAAAAAGAAATCTCACTTTTCTGTTACAAAAACACTTTATGCCATAGGTTCTATTATAGTAATCATTGGCATTCTGTTCTTTGTTCAACAAATTTGGGGTAGTATTGGATCTTTTAGTCGTATAGCAATTACCTTAGGACTTGGTATAGCCATCACTTTTAGTGGCCTTGCTTTGTCTAGGGGTCAAGTTGGCCGTTCGATAGACTCAGTATTCTATCTAATAGGTGGTGTATTAATTCCTTCGGGAATTGTTGTGACCACCTTGGAACTGGAGATAACCGATCCCTGGATGATTGCCTTTACTACTGGCTTAGCTTTCGTATTCTATCTAGTACTTAATTTTGTTGATAAGAATTCTGTTCTAACTCTCTTTTCAATATTTTATGGAACATCAACCTCTTATTTAGCCCTTGCTGCTACCAGTCAACATATGGATCGCGAGATACTTTATGACCTGTATCATTACTTAACCATAGCTATTGGTACAAGCTACCTTTTCTTAGCTCACTCTTTTGCTTCTACATGGAACAAAAGACTGGTTAGTTTTCTTCGCTTCTTTGGTGTACTAGGTATCTTAATAAGCACATTCCTATTACAGAACTATGATTCTCTTTTTTCGATCTTCTCCTACTCCTTAGTTATAGCTGGACTATTCTTCTTAGCAGGCTATATGAAAAGCCGAATTATTTTAACACTCAGCTCCCTCTTCCTTATCGCTCACATCTGGAACTTAACCAATGAATACTTTGCAGATTCAATTGGCTGGCCTTTAACCCTCATCTTTATGGGACTTATTATCATCGGTATTGGTTTTATTTCAGTAACTATCAATAAGAAGTATATCGAAAAAAAGAGCTCTCAATAACACCTACTCATTCAAATAAAAAACCCTCTAGCTAAACAGCTAGGGGTTTTTGGTTTCAAAATAATGATCAGTCGCTTTCCGACTCCCAACTTCTCATTATATAAGAAGATAGAAGTGCCTTCTGACAATCTTTTAGACCTCGAACATTGTAAAGGTTAGCCTTGCAAAGACTGTCCTCTTCAAAAACAGCATCATCAAGGTTCACTTCCGTGAAATTAGCTCCAGTGAAATTAACTCCGGACAACATAGCCCCTGAAAGATCGACTCCTTGAAAATCAGCGCCAGTAAGGTCTGCCCCACAAAGGTCAGCCTCTCGCATACAAGATTCTCGTAAATAAACTCCGCTGAGACAAGCTTCGTAGAGATCTGCCTCTGAAAGATCAACCTTAAAAAGACTCGACCCCCAAAGCTCTGCTTCACGAAAGTTGACGCCTGAAAGATTCAATTCTCCTAAGTCTATTGTTGATAAATCAAAATTCTCTGAAGGTCTCACCTCATTGAATTCTGCAATCTTTCCTCGTTTGAGGAGAGTGATTAGCTCTTCCTTTGAGACTCTGATTTTAGATTCTGATAAATCTGCCATTTTATTCCTCCTTTGTTTAAATGGCTAAGTTGTTAACGTTCTGTCCCTATATATTGGTATGACAATTGAATTTTGTCAATTTTATATTAATTAAAATATAAAAAATCCCAGACCTGTTAAGTGCTGGGATTTTTTATTATCTCTCTCTTACAAACCCAAAAGATCATTATCGATACCATCAAGAGCGGCATCAAGATCGTCTAGATTGGTAGCTGAAAGATCAGCTTCAATATCATCTACTTCATCAGAAGAGCTGACTTCTTGTAATTCATCAATTAACGAGTCGCTATCTGAAGGTAGTTCTATACCTTCATCAATTAAAGCCTGTTTTTCTTCATCTGTAAGCTCAAGAGCGTCTAAATCCGCTTCAATATTAAGAGCTTCTTTGTCAGAGCTGTTGTTAAGCATGAAGTATCCACCAATCAAGATAATAGCTATTACAACAACAATTGTTAGTTTTTTGTTCATAGTTGTTCTTTATTTCTTAAGAGCTTTAAGAGCCTTAATTAGTTCAACGACTTTAGCATGAATGCTCTTCAAATCTCCTTTAAGCTCCTTAGCTAAAGCTCTAGCAGCCATAGCCGCTTCTTTAGGAGAGTCACCAGTTAATAAAGACTCATACTTCTCTTTGACACTAGCTAACTTATCTTCCGTCTCAGCTTGAAGATTTTTTGCTTCTTCTAAAAGAACTACTAAAGAAGTTACATCAACATCATTAGCTTCTAGCTTTTTAATCCGTCTCTCGATTCTTTCAATAATATTGCTGTATCGAGCGTTAGCAAAATGGAAACGTTTTAACA
>DPNX01000004.1:0-1603 GCA_003539915.1 Patescibacteria group bacterium
TTCCGATCTTTTTATTCACTGGTACATAAATACTTATTTTATTTTTAAAGAGCGAGTCAGCTCTTTGAAGAAGATCCCTTTATTTTATTGGCCAGCTTTATTATTGGCTATTATTATTTATTTTGTTTGGGCTTTAATTCCTATTTGGTTGGTGGTTAGAGTTTTTTATGTAGTTGAATTATGAATAGATTTTATTTTAATAGTATTAGATCACAAATGGGTATGGGCGGTCGTTTCCTGGCTCGTTTATTTATTTATGCCTTTTATGGTTCTTTAGCAGCTTCTAGTATTGTTTTGTCTTTTGCTGAGTTACGTTGGATGCAGAGTTTGGGAGTTTTTATTATTCTATTTTTAATTGATAGATTAATTCATATCAATCAGGCTAATAAGCAACTAACTGAGCTGCCAGAAGGGAAAATTAATCTTAATGATTATCTCTTACCAACAACTACTGGTGTTATAGAAAAAGCTTCAGAGCGTTGTTATTTTCTTGGAGGAAGCATTGATCTTTGGGTGATTAAGCAATGCATTGATCAGGTGGAGATAAAAAAAGGACTGAAGCGTTTAGATATTAAATGGAAAGTAGCTGACAAAAAAGTTAGTCAGCTAATTAAGATTGATCAAAAAAGAAGATTAAAGAAGAAAGAGATTGAAGAGCTAGTGGAAGACCTTGTTCATAGAGCGGGAGAGCGGGCTTTGAGTAGAGGTAGTCGTTACGTGGATCCTCAAGATTTGTTTGCTATTTTATCTAAATCTCACTTAGAATCTGCGAGGGATTTTTATCATTCATTAGATATTAAGTCTGAAGACTTAGAAAAGGACGTGATTTTCAGTTAGAATTAATGGCATGAAGATGCCATTCAATTTTTCTTTTAAAGTAGGTCGTTTTGTTCGTTTATTTGTTTTAGCAGATTTAGCTCTTTTAGCAGGTTGGGGATTGATTAATCCAATCTTTGCTTTATTCATTATTGATGAAATCCAAGGAGCTACAGTGGTGACCGTTGGTTTGGCTGCGGCTGTTTATTGGATTATTAAAGGCGCTATTCAAATACCTATTGCCAACTTTTTAGATAAGACGCCTGGGGAGAAGGATGATTTTTTAGTTTTAGTGTTAGGGTTGGTTCTAGCGGCTTTATCAGCCTTTAGTTTTGCTTTAGTAAGTGAGATTTGGCAGCTGTATGCTGTGCAGGTGATTCATGCCATTGCTTTCGGCATGTATGTTCCTTCTTGGTCAGGAATGTTTTCTCGTCACTTAGATAAAAAACATGAGGCTTTAGATTGGTCTCTTGATAGTACGGCCATGTCTTTTGCAGCAGGTATTACCGGCTTGCTTAGTGGAGTGATAGTTAAATTATTCGGCTTTGTCATGGTCTTTGTATTAGGAGGATTCTTCTCCTTATTATCAGCCATAATTATCTTCTTCGTTCCTCATATAATATTTCCTCATCGTAAAGGACGTCGAGGAAAGGTTGTGATAAGGGACCATAAGCCTATTACTCATGTTCAGGATTAGGTTATGAAAATTATTAAGAATTCAGAAATTGCTCAAATATTTTATGAAATATCGGATAGTTTAAAGATGCAAGGGGTGGCTTTCAAGCCG
>DPNX01000004.1:1893-2050 GCA_003539915.1 Patescibacteria group bacterium
TAGTTTAAAGATGCAGGGGGTGGCTTTCAAGCCACAAGCTTATGAGAAGGTAGCAGATATTATTAGTGATCTCCAAAAAAGTTTAGGAGATATATATAAGGAGGGTGGTCTTAAGGCTTTGGAGAGTGTCCCGGGAGTTGGTAAGTCTATTGCTTTA
>DPNX01000004.1:2356-2603 GCA_003539915.1 Patescibacteria group bacterium
GGAGTTGGTAAGTCTATTGCTTTAAAGATAGAGGAGCTACTTAAGACCGGTAAGCTTAAGTATTATCAAAAATTAAAAAAGAAAACGCCGGTCGACCTATCTTCACTAAGGGAGATTGAGGGTTTAGGACCTAAAAATATTAAAGCTCTTTATGAAAAGTTGGGTATTAAGAGTGTTAAGCAGTTAGGACGAGCAGCGAAACTGGGTAAGATTGGGCGATTGAAAGGTTTTGGTAAAAAGAGTGAGG
>DPNX01000022.1 GCA_003539915.1 Patescibacteria group bacterium
ACAGTTACTGATGAAAAGGGTCATGTTATCGCGTGGTCTTCTGCTGGGTCGTTAGGTTTTAATGGCCCTAAGAAAGCTACTCCTTTTGCAGCTTCTAAAGTTGTTAACGCTCTAGCTGAGAAATTAAAGAAAACAGGACCTTTTGATGTTCAGGTTTTTGTTAGTGGTATTGGAGGTGGTCGTGACTCATCTATCAGATCTTTAATGAATCAAGGTTTCAACCTATCTTCTATTAAAGATATTACCCCTATTCCACATAACGGTCCTCGTCCTCGTAAAGTACGAAGAGTATAGAAAATATGTTTAAAGTTAAAGAAAAAAAAGAACGTGCGTTAGGAGTAAAGCTTTTCTTAAAAGCGGAGCGTTGTAACTCACAAAAATGTGCTACTATTCGTCGTCCTTACAGGCCTGGTGATCATGGTAAGGCTCGTCGTCGTCCGCTATCTGAATATGGATTACAGCTACAAGAGAAGCAAAAGATTAGATTTACTTATGGTGTTAGCGAGAAGAGTCTAAGAAGAATTTTCTCTAGATCAGCTAAGAGTAAAGGTGTTACCAATGAGATGATGCTTGCTCTTTTGGAGAAAAGATTGGATAATGTAATCTACCGACTTGGATTAGCTCCATCTCGTTCAGTTGCGCGTCAATTAGCTAGTCATGGCCACTTTTTGGTTAATGGCCGAAAGACTACTATTCCTTCTTATGAGCTCAAGGTAGGTGATGTTATCTCTATTCGTCCCCAATCCCAAAAACATCCATTATTCCAAGAATTACCAGTTATTCTCAAAAAATATGATGCTCCAGTTTGGCTGAAGTTAGACGTTGACAAGCTAGAGGGTAAGGTGGCTATGCAACCAAAAGAATTTGAAATGTCATTTAATGTTAACTTGGTCGTTGATTATTATTCAAAAATTAGTAAATAGATTATGAAATACGCTTATCTTAGTGAAACTGTTGGTATAAAGAAAGTTTCGGAAACTAAAACCGAAGGTGTTTTTGAGGTAGATGGTTTATATGCCGGATACGGTATAACTATTGGCAATACTCTTCGTCGAGTATTATTTTCTTCATTGCCTGGCTCTGTTATTACTCAAATTAAAGTTAAAGGTATTAGTCACGAGTTTTCTGCTCTTCCTGGTGTTATGGAAGATATGGTTGAGTTATCACTTAACTTAAAGAAAATTCGTTTTCTTACTCACTCTGACGAACCACAAGTAGTTACCTTAAAATCCAAGGGTGAGGGTGTGGTAACTGCGGCTGATATTAAGGTTAATGCTCAAGTAGAGGTTATCAATCCTGACGCTCATATAGCTACTCTATCTAGCAAGGGTGCTGATTTAGATATGGAATTAACCGTTGAAAAAGGTCTTGGATTCATGTCTGCTGAAGCTCGTCAAAAAGAAAAACTCCCTATCGGAGTTATTATTCTTGACGCCGCTTTTTCTCCAGTTATTAAAGCCAGCTTTAATGTTGATAACATGCGTATTGAAGATCGAACTGACTTTAACCGACTAAAGGTTGAAATCACAACCGATGGATCAATCGCTCCTTCTGCGGCTTTACGTAAGGCTTGTAACATTCTTCAAGATCACTTTGCGAAAATCTCTCAGATAGCTGTCGAAGATGATGAGGTAGAGAAGAAAGCTACCAAAAAAACAACTAAGAAAGAAGAAAAGGAGGAAGATAAGTAACAATAGTTGCAATTTCTCCTATTTTTCATTAATATCTTGCCATGCCTGTAACTAAGAAGTTTCATCGTACAAAAGGTCAACGTCACGCTTTTTTCCGTGGTTTGGCTAATAACCTGATTATGAAAGAGAAGATGGAGACGACCGAAGCTCGTGCTAAAGCTATTCGACCAATTGTTGAACGGCTAGTTTCTATTGCGCGACGCAACAGATTACAGGACCTTCGTTTATTGATCTCACGTTTAGATAATAAAAAGGCTGCTCAAAAGCTTTTTCATGATATTGCTCCTCGTTATGTTGAAAGACCAGGAGGTTATCTAAGAATTACTAAACAAGGCAAGGTTAGAAAAAGAGACGGTGCTAAGACCGCTCGTATAGAATTTGTTTAAACATGCATTATACTATTGACGCTAAAAATAAAATATTGGGTCGAGTTGCTACTGAAGTGGCAACCATCTTACAAGGGAAGAAGGATCCTAAGTATGACCCTCGTTTACCAGGTACTGATACAGTGCTTATTACCAATGCATCTAAAATCTCTGTTTCTGGTAAGAAAGCTAAGCAAAAGATTTATTATCATCACACTGGTTATCTTGGTAACTTGAAAGAAATTCCTTATGAAAGAATGTTTGCTAAGTTTCCAGAGAGAGTTATCACTAAGGCAGTTTACAATATGCTCCCTAAAAATCGTTTGAGAACTCCTCGATTAAAACGCTTAAAGATAGAATTATAATATGGCTAAAGTAGATACTAAAGATAAATATTTCGAGGGTATTGGTCGTCGTAAGACGGCTACAGCTCGTGTTCGATTATATAAGAAAGACGTAGGCGTTACTATTAATGACAAGACTTGCAAGGAATACTTTAAGACTCCTGAGCAGTGTCAGGCTGTAACCGCCCCTTTTGATACTATTAAAGCTGAGAAAGGTGAGTACGGCATTACCGTTAAAGTTTCTGGTAGTGGTCTTAGTGCTCAAGCTGAAGCTGTTCGTCATGGATTGGCTAGAGCTTTAGTTATGATTGACGAAGAATTTAAATCAAGACTACGCAGAGCCGGTTTTCTAACCAGGGATTCACGAATGGTTGAAAGAAAGAAGCCTGGATTAAAGAAGGCTCGTAAAGCACCACAATGGAGCAAGCGTTAAAGTCTCCACGATTTGTTGCTCTCTTCCTCTATCTATTCCTTGGCCTCTACTGGCTAACTCTATTTTTTGAATGGCATAAAACATATCTTTGGTTCGACTCTCTTTTACACTTTCTAGGAGGTGTTTGGTTGGCTATCTTTTTTAGTTATGCACTGATTCGTTTCAAATTAACTTCTGTTGACAGGCGTTTTTGGGTAAAATTAATATTAGGCCTAGGATTTGTGGCTCTTATTGGCGTACTCTGGGAATTTCATGAGTTTATTACAGACTTATATCTCAAAGACAAAGCCTTCATGCAGCCCGATCTAGAAGACACGATGCTTGATCTTGCTCTAGATCTCTTAGGAGGATTAGTATTCTTTTTATTATGTCAGATAGTCAAGAAACCTCTCTCTTCAAATCACCCAAAAGAATTATAATAACCGTCATCAGCGTTGGTTTAATTAGCCTTCTTTTTGCTGTTGCTATCAACCCTGTTGAATTTGTTCGTTTTCATAGAGACAGGAAGAGAACTCAAGATCTGAAGAGCTTAAGTAGTTTTATTAGTCAGATAGAAGAAAAGGCTCCGGAAGCTATCAAAGCTGAGTCTAAAATCATCTATACATCTTTACCAGATAATGATCCTGATTGTTCCAAATGGCTGAAGAAGGGATTGCCCGAGATAGCTAGTGGTTATAAATATCGTTGTCAGACGGAGTCTGACTATTTAAAGAATGATGGTAGTGGCTGGGTTCCTATCGACTTCACTGCTCTTGGCTCTGAGGCCCCTTACAAATTAGTTAAAGATCCTCAAAATGGAAAGAAAGGCAGAGATCCAGATAGTGGGGAGAAGGTGGTTTTCTATTATCAATATTTGTTTGG
>DPNX01000003.1 GCA_003539915.1 Patescibacteria group bacterium
CCTGGAACAGTTTTAATAATATTACCTTTTCTATCCTTAATAACCCAACCTCTCAACCATTTTTCCCAGTATTTATTAAGATAAAGATATCTAACATCAGTATTTCCACGAAAATGATTTAATAGATTATCTTTTCTTTTACCTTCATCAGCTACCCTTGTTGCATCCTCATGATCTAAATCTAATGGCTCATCTTGTAACTTAGGTCCTGGTGGTGCCTTTAAAGCACTAAACTTAACGCCCAGCTCTTTGATTTCACCAAGAAGTGCTCTGCACTTATCAGTAACTCTTGAAGAATCCTTTTTACATTGCTCTAATTCGTCATCAAGCTCATTTAATTTTTTGACTATATCTAATCGTATTCTATCTCTCTCTATCGCTATTGAACTCCTCGAATCTGAAGCTGCCCCCTCTTGCTCCTCCGCCATATACTCAAAAGCCCCCACAATCACATCATCTTGTTGAGTGCTGCTATTAAATAAAAATAAAACAACTAAAAGGGCTACTATTAACCAGACTAATCCGTTTGGATTTTTTATCTTTGATTTCATTTTAGTATTTGAATTATATCATTTATTACCTAATAACTAATTGGGGAAAACTATTTAACATAATAAATGGTCTTAGGAAACTGATTAAAGACTAGATAAAGGATTGCTAATCATCTCTATTTAGAAGTCTAATATTTTATTAGTCCAATCTTTTCCATAAAGATCAACCAGGAGATCTCTAATAGCTTTAGCTGAAGGATCTTTTTTCAACATATCTAACATCCGACGAGTGTGATCTGTTTTTTTAAGGTCTCCCACTCCATTGATAATTCCCATGCTTCTCTCTATTTGAAATTTTAAGAATAATTTAAATTGTTTGCTATTAAAATAATTTGGATCAACATCTTTAAGATACAAGGCTACTGCTCCACCAATAACGATAAAATCTGCAGGTCCGTCGGTTATATTAGACACTATTATATTCTGACCATTTCTTAATTGATTAAGCCTGTATTGACCACCGATGTTATAAGCTCCCCATTCATCAAAAAGATAAGTTATTATATCCCAGCCTGATATATTTGCATCAATAATATACGTC
The DNA here is from genome assembly GCA_003539915.1 of Patescibacteria group bacterium. Lineage (GTDB taxonomy): Bacteria > Patescibacteriota > Minisyncoccia > UBA6257 > UBA11618 > UBA11618. Next base: position 1,093 of record DPNX01000003.1, read on the forward strand.
TTATAACGACCTTCATAAGGAGGGCTTCTAAAGAAAGCTGGTATAACCCCTCTATTTCTTAATCCTTTAATGCTCCCCTCAGGCTCTTCTATCCAAGTCATTACCGCTTGTTGCTTATTATCAAAACCAAGGTGAATACCCGTACCAGCTCTTGGATTGGCTAATCCACGCTCCTGTTTTCTTGACATAGCATTGATTCCATGACTAGCTTCATGTCGATTTGGATCATTAGCAAGCCTGCGATTAGACGTTCCCCTGAACTCGGGTAGATTTAAATCAATTGTATATGTTTCGGGAAACTCTATGACGGCATCTTTCTCATCCAGAACTCTAAAATCAACACTCTCAACATCAACCCCTCTTTTCTCTAGAGCTTTTTTAAAAACATCTTCATTTTTATTTAAGTAGCCTTGTATTGATTCTCGAGTTGGATTTGGAAGTTTATCTTTATTAATTTTAAATGACCCTCCATCAACTGGTCTTTCGGCCTCATCAAGCACGAGGATGTAAAAATCACCACCCTTCTCTATTATTTTAATTTCATAGTTACCCGCTTCAAAAGCTATTACTTTAACAGTTGGAGTTATGCCAATCTCCGTATCAACAGTTACAACCCCTAACATTAACAGAAAAACAGCAATTAAAACCCACCAGAGAGAGTTTTCTTTAAATTTTCTAAATAAAGGGTTGTTGATCATTATTTAATAACTAAATTACCATCAGTCAGTTGGACTTTGGCGTCAGCTGGAATTCCAGTTCCAGGTGGCGGTTCCCAACCTATTTTCCGTGCTTGTTGAATAGTAAGATAATAACCATTTTTTCCAAAACTATTTCGACAGTGCGGACACCATTGAGGCTCAGTTATCTTAACTTCCACAAAAGTATTTGGTTTTTGTAATACTTTTTCTAATTCTTCTAAGGTAACGTAATATAATTTATTCTTTCCGAAAGTTCCCAAAAAAGTACTAAAGTATCCTGAGCTCCCACCTCTTAGATTTGGATGAAGCTTAAAGTCCTTGAATGATTTCTCAAAATTGTGATACTGAGAAGTTTTGGGGGTAGGAGTTGTTGTAGTCTCAGGTTCAGGCTCATCGTCTTGGGGCTTAGGTCTTATCTTTCTTATCTCATCTAAGACATCGTCAGAACCAAGAATATCTGGATTCCAATTACCGTCAATATATTTAGAACCCTTTAACTCAAAGTATTCTTTCCAATCAGCACCAAAATAATATTCTAAAAATTTTATCAGCATTGCTTTGCTCGGCTCCACCTTATTCACTTTTTCTTTCTTTGGATCTCCATGATAAGGATTGTAATACAGAGTTACTTTTTTAGGACTATCTAATACTTCTTCCACACCATCATCAGGCTTTTCTTCTACTTCTAACTGACTGCGAGCTATCTCATTTTTTTTATCATTTG
>DPNX01000024.1 GCA_003539915.1 Patescibacteria group bacterium
ATTTTATTCAAAATATGGGAGTTGGTGGAGAAGTTACCCGCCTACCTAAAGATTTCTTTGGCGAATATCTAGCGGTGATTAACGCTAATATTGCTGGTGGAAAAAGTGATGCCTTTATTAATCAAAAAATAAGTCTAGCGAGTAAGATAGATGGTAAGGGGGAGATATCTAATACCTTAGTCATTACCCGCTCCCACACCGGCCAAAATGAAAAAGACTCCTGGTACAGAAAAACTAACCAAAACTATATTCAAATTCTTGCTCCACTTGGATCTAAGTTAATAGATATTAGTGGAGATAGTGAGAAAAAAATAAAGCCTCTAGTTAATTACAAAAGGGATTATAAAACGGATCCTGATGTGGCTGCTATTGAAAACGGAGAGCAGTTTGGTAAACAAGTCTTTGATACCTGGTTTAATGTACCAGCTGGTAAAACAAAAAAACTGGAGTTGAGGTATAAGAATCCTGAAAAAATACATCTTAAAAAACAAAAAATTAGCTTGTATCATTTTATCTTTGATAAGCAGTCGGGTGTTAATGGTAGTTTAGAATTCTCAATTGAGGCTCCACCGGGATTTGTTTGGCAAGAGTCAGGCGGCCCTTACTTCATCTATAAAAATGATAACCCAACCTCAAAAGAGATTGTTAGCCTTCAGTTAAAGAAGTTATAGCGTCTTGAAAGTCTTGAGGTGGTTCGGCAGCGATATTAATCCGACTACCGTCAGGAGCGGTAACCTCTAAAGATTCGGCGTGCAACATCTGTCGCTCAATAGTCTTGTTTTTAGAACCATACAATCGATCACCAACGATAGGATGTCCAATGCTAGCTAAGTGGACTCTAATTTGATGAGTCCTACCTGTTAAAGGTCTGGCTTCTATTAGAGAATATTCACCTAACTCTTGCTTCACACTGTATTCGGTAACCGCTTCCTTAACCATCTTAGCTCTAGCTGTATAAGTGGTTTGCTTGGTAGTGCCGCTCTTTAAACCAATTGGCTTATCAATTATTCCCTTTTTATCTTTAGGAGTTCCATGAACTATTGCTAAATATGTTTTCTTAATAGTTCTTTCCTGAAACTGTTTTTTAAAGTATTTGAATGCTTCTTGAGTAAGACAAACTAACAAAGATCCCGAGGTATTTTTATCTAAACGATGAACGATACCCGGACGCATCTCCGGCTTATCACCCACCTCTTTAACTGAAGGGTAGTGAACTAACAACCAGTCAACTAATGACTTATCACCCTCCTTAACAGGGTGAACTAATAAACCGGCTGGTTTGTTGACAATAATAAAGTCAGCAGCTTCATAAATAATTTGTACAGGTATTTCATTAGGAAAATCTCTCTTATTAACTATCACTTCCCAACCTAACTCTAATATTTCTTTCTCCGTTACTTTGATTGTTTTAGTAACAGGAGTCTCTTGAGTTAAATAATAACGGTCAGCCTGTCTCTCCTTAATAATCTCTTTACTAGGCTCAACCTCATACAACCAACCCTCTTTATTTAAAGGTTGAGGAGTAATAACTTTCCCTTTAATAAACTTTCCTTTTTTAGTCTCATACTTAACCATTGAATGAGCTCGATCAGGGAGAAGAGAAAACATCATAGGACCAAATGGCTCATCAGCCACAAAAACACCCTTGAGATTGAGGCGGGGATCGAGACGAGGTTTGAGATGTTTGAGGCCCTTAACAGGTGAGCCGTGATAAAAAGTCATTTTGTGCGCGTACCAAGGATCGAACTTGGGACCTCTTCGATGTCAACGAAGCGCTCTACCACTGAGCTATACGCGCTTATATCTTCCCTACCAAATCAAGGCCTGGCTCTAAAGTGTTTTGACCAGGCTTCCAACTAGCAGGACAAACCTTGCCAGTATTTTCAGCAACAAATTTAGCAGCCTGAACTTTTCTAATCACCTCCTGAATACTACGACCAATACTATTGTCGTGGATCTCATAAGCTCTTAGAACTCCCTCGGGGTCGATAACAAAAGTACCTCTGAGAGATAATCCTTCATTTTCAATATAAGTGCCAAACTGACGACAAACCTTGCCACTTGGATCAGCTAACATGGGGAACTTAATCTTCTTAATAGCTTCTGACTTATCATGCCAGGCTTTATGAACAAAAACTGTGTCAGTACTAATACTTAAAAGCTCCGCTCCCATTTTTTCAAATTCTTGATAGTTATCAGCCGCCTCCTCTAATTCTGTTGGGCAGATGAAGGTAAAGTCAGCTGGATAAAAGAATAATACAATCCACTTGCCTCTTAAATCAGAAAGTTTGATATTTTTCACCTCTTCGTTGTGAAAAGCTTCTAATTCAAAATCTTCAATCTCCCTACCAATTTGAGGTGGATGATTTGAAAAAGATTGATTTGATCCTTTTTCCATGGTCTTGATTATAGCTCAGGAGGGGTGATCGGTAAAGTAAGGTTTTTTATAAAAAAGCGCCCCTTCTTAAGGCGCGCTAAGTGTTTTCTGATGAGGTCAACCAAAGATCCTCATCTAGATAATGATTGTCTAAATTCTGAATTTGATCCAAGCCGATTTTAAGCTCATCGAGATCGGCTAATACTTTGAATAAACCGGTGTAGCAGAAATTAAAGCTCCACCAGCCTCTGTCAAAATCAAAGCCGAAAGGAAGGATTGCCTCTTCGGGCACTATCCTCCGGCGAATATGAAAATACTGACCAATCTTATCCAATGAAGGATAGGGCAGGGTGATGATAAAGATCCGACCCCCTCGCATAATTAGATTCTCATCACAACGATCAATGAAATAATCCAAGGCTAATGAACTTGAGGCCCAAGCAGAAGGAGGAATTTCGTTTTTCGGACAAGTACTACCGATACGATAAAGAATCACGATGTATCTCCTTGATGAAGAATGTTTGAAAGTTCTGTTGGTTAAAGACTGTCATACTTGATATAATTAAGTCAATGAACGATCTTAGCTTGGCCTTAATGCACAATCTGATAGATGCCTCCAGTACATCAGCCGTTTTTTTGTTTTCTTTTTTAACCACCTTTTTAGATTCAGTAATTTCTATAATTCCCTCCTCCATTATGCTAATAGCAGCAGGTTTCTTTTCTATCGATCCTAGTCACACTTTTAATTCAGCTTTATGGGAAGCACTAGTTAAAATAGGTATACCTGGAGCCATTGGTTATACCGCCGGTGCTTGGATAATTTATATTATTTTCTATTGGGGAGGTAAAGGGATAATAAAGAAATATGGGCATTATTTTAAGCTAAATTGGGGGAAGGTTTCTAAAGCTCAAAAATACTTTGGTAGTGGTAGCAAAGATGAGGCCCTGTTGTTTTTTGCTAGAGCCTTGCCTGTTTGGCCAATTGAGATAATCTCTATTTTTTGTGGAGTGATTCGTATGCCCTGGGATAAATTTGTAATCTATTCTTTCTTAGGATTTTTCTCCAGGACAATGTTACTTGGAATAGCTGGCTGGAGCTTTGGTGAAGCTTATGAGTATTTTGCCGAACAAATAGTAATCTGGCAGACCTATGGAACTATTATTGTTGTAGCGGCGATAATAGTCTTCTTCTTATATTCTCAACGTCTTAAAATTAAGATTTAAGATTGATAAGATGCGCCTAAAAATATTCAAGTTACTTGAACTAAATAAGACCTGATATATAGCAAATATACCAGGTCTTATTAATTGTGGGCAGGGAGGGATTCGAACCCCCGAAGGCGTATGCCAACTGGTTTACAGCCAGTCCCGTTTGACCGCTTCGGTACCTACCCTTTTTTTACTTCCTTTTTGTTAAGTTGATTAACTAAATCAATACTTGAACCTTCTTCAACACTATCTTCCTTCCTCTTATTAAGATGTCGATTGATAGAATTGTCAAGCTTTAACACTAGAACTTTGGTACGTCTGAGAAATTTTTCGATACGCTTATTAAGAGAGTTGTCTATTTTAGATAATGGCAGCTTAGCCACCCACCTCTCCAAATAATCTGAAATGGTTACATGACCCTCCCCTTCCTGTACACGAGGC
>DPNX01000008.1 GCA_003539915.1 Patescibacteria group bacterium
ACCGCTGTTCGTACACGATTGCGGAGAGGGTGGGATTCGAACCCACGAGACCCATAAAGAGTCGCGGATTAGCAATCCGCTCCGTTCGACCGCTCCGGCACCTCTCCTAGAGCCCTTACACGATAGCATTTTTATTGATATTTTCAATGCTTTATTGCCGAAATCCTTATTTTGTGGCAAAATTGTTCCTATTATGAAGCGTCCACCAATTGTGGTGGTCATGGGCCATGTTGATCATGGTAAGACCACCTTATTAGATTACATCAGAAAAACTAATTTAGCCGCCAAAGAGGCCGGTCAAATTACGCAATCAATTGGTGCCTATGAAATCAAGCATCAGGACAATAAAATCACCTTTATAGACACTCCTGGTCACGAAGCTTTTTCTCAAATGAGAGAGCGGGGTAGTCAGATCGCTGACATCGCTATTCTAATTGTGGCAGCTGACGAGAGTGTGAAGCAGCAAACTAAGGAGGCTTATAAGATTATTAAGGAGAGTAAGACACCTTTTGTTGTTGCTGTTAATAAAATTGATAAGCCTAACGCTGATCTCAATCGTGTTAAGAATGACTTAGCTCAAGAATCTATTCTTTTGGAAGGAGCAGGTGGTGACATCAGTTGGCAAGCTATTTCTGCTCAAACAGGAGAGGGTATTAATGAACTGCTAGACTTAATTCTCTTGGTAGCAGAAGTTGAAGATCTTCAGTGCGACACAAAAAGTCATGGTCAGGGATTCATTCTCGAGTCTCACATGGATAGTCGTCGGGGGGTTGTGGCCTCAATCATTGTTAAGGATGGTAATTTAAAAGAAGGTGATGAGATTGCAACTCATAACATGCAAGCCAAGATTCGTTCTATGGAAGATTCTGCAGGTGAGGGGATTAAAGCAGCTGAGCCATCAGCCCCTGTTCTTATCCTAGGCTTTCCAGAAGTACCAACTATTGGTACAGAGTTTATTGTTGGCACCTCTACTCTTTTTCAAAAAATAGCTGGCTCAATTAAAGCTGGTCATGAAGAGGTGGAGAAGGTGGCTCACCACTTATCATCTCCTTTAGCTAAGGTGGATGACATTAATGTTGTTAATCTTATTCTAAAAGCTAACGACAGTGGTTCCTTGGAGGCTCTTTCTGGTGTGATCAGCGCCTTACCACTTCCAGAAGATCATAAGCTGAATATTATTAACCAGGGTGTGGGTGACGTTACAGATGGTGATATCAAACTAGCAGCTAGTACTGGTGCATTAGTTTTGGGATTCAACATCAAGATTAGTAGGGCTGGCGAGAGCATTATGAAAAGTGGTGGTGGTGAGAAGGTCCAGGTATTAACTTCAAGTATTATTTATGAGCTCACTAAAGACTTTGAAGATTTTCTTAAAAAGTTTAAACAGGCTAAAATATTAGGAGACTTAGAGATTTTAGCGGTCTTTGATAAGCGTTCTAAAAGTCGTCAGGTTATTGGTGGTAAGGTGGTGGAAGGTGAAATTACCAATAACTCCGATTGTCTCATTATGAGACGAGGAAAGGATATTGATACAGGACGAATTATCAATTTGCAAAGAAATAAGGAAGATGCTAATAAAGTAGAAGCTGGTAATGAGTGCGGTCTATTAATTAATACTGAGACCGAGATCAGAGCTGGTGATCATTTAATCATTAATGAAGACATTTCGTAAGGAAAGATTAAGTAATCTTATTCTGGAAGAACTTAGCAAGCTCATTGCTCGAGAGTTAGAATTTGATGAAATATTAGTAACCTTAACCTATGCTGACATCTCAGTTAAGATGGAGACTGTTCGAGTAGGGGTTAGTGTAATTCCTTCAGATAAATCAGAGGCAGCGCTAAAGATACTACAAAAAGCTCGACCAGAGTTACAATATTTACTAGTTAAGAAGCTATCCATCAGACATGTTCCTGAAATAAAGTTTGAGAATGATTCTGGTTATGAAGATGCTGCAGGTATTGAAAAATCTTTAATGAAAGATAAGAATATATTAGACGAAGAATAGGCGCTGTAGCCAAGTGGTAAGGCAGGAGTCTGCAAAACTCTTATACGTGGGTTCGATTCCCACCGGCGCCTCCAAATGCCCGGGTGGCGGAATTGGCAGACGCGACGGACTTAAGATCCGTTACTCGCAAGAGTGTGTGGGTTCGACTCCCACCCCGGGCACAATATAGACATTTTTAGTTAAATGTTGTAATATATTAAGACTTCAAATTAAGGAGTCTTAATTTTTTGAAGCGGTACTTTAAAATTTGTTTGAAAGAGGAAGTATAATGGTAAAGACAAGTGTGAAAAAGAATGTGGTAGTAGTTCCGAAGAATCAGAACGAGGCTAACAAGCTGGTTACAAGCATTGGCGTCAATCAAAGAAAGATTGAAGTAATCAATCAGCGTGTTAATCAGCGCATTGAGAAGATCAAGGCTGAAGCCGCAGAAAAAGCTGGGCTCATCAGTGATGAGATCAACGAAGATGTTGAAGGCCTCTTCGCTTATGCAGAAGCCCATCGTGATGATCTGACTAATAGCGGTAAAACCAAAACGGTTAAGCTGCCTAATGGCGAATTGTCGTGGCGAACCACCCCACCATCAGTTAGCGTGCGAGGAATTCAGGCGACGATTGAAATTTTTGAAAAACTGGGTCTTAGCCAATTTATTCGCATCAAGAAGGAGGTAGACAAAGAAGCTATTCTGAGAGAGCGGGTGCTTGTTAAGGGCATCAAAGGCATAGCCATTTCTCAAAAGGAAGAGTTTGTTGTCAAACCATCTGAAGTTGATGTAGAGATTGTTAAAAAGCTCAGAAAGAAGAAAAAATAAGGGTTTTTAACTCATCTCCTTGACAAAAAATAAAAAATAATATATACTTGTATTAAATCAAATAAGAAGATATATCCCGAAAGGGATATTTTTTATTGTAAAAAATATGAAAAACAACAATCATTCAGACGATCATATATCCAACTTGAGTCGATTTTTGGCCCATGGCTTCTTTTTCATAGCTATTACCTCTAATTTAATACCAGCTCTTACTACCATTTCCGCTACTTTACAGTGGGTTGGTATAGGAGATGATATTGTTAAAGTAATAAACTCAAAAACTGAAGAGGCTAAGCATGAGAGGGTTGAGGTTATTGCAACCGCCTACTCCTCTACTCCCGATCAGACTGATAGCACTCCATTTATCACTGCTGCTAACACTCATGTTCGTGATGGTATTGTGGCTACTAACTTTTTGAAGATGTATACAAAAATTCAGATACCTTCGTTGTACGGTGAAAAGATCTTTACTGTAGAGGATAGAATGAATAGACGATATACTGATGTAATTCCTCCTAGAATAGATTTGTGGATGGAAGGACGTTATCAAGCTAGAAAGTTTGGTATTAAAAAGTTAGAAATTATCGTCTTAAAATAAAAATTCCCCACAAGGGGATTTTTATTTATGCAAGAGTTGGACTAATTCGTTTTAGTTTTTCAAAATCACTAAGTACAAAGAAAGCTACAAAGACTAAGAAGATTGTTACTTGAAATACTGGTCCGTAAATTAAGATTAGAGCATTAAAGATGCTGTGAAGTAGGGTGGCAACAAACCAACCAGCAGCTAGAAAGCTAGTCACTGTTTTACGTAATAATCCTATTGCCCAGTAATAACCAAGTAACCCAGAACTTAGAGTATGTAAGAAGGTGGCCCCTAAGAATCTAAGAGTAACCAGCTCAAAGCCGTTTGTGGCTCTTGCTACGGAAGCAATATTTTCAACAGTAGCGAAACCAAGCGCTGCAATGATCATGTAAATCATTGCATCAATAGGTTCATCAAAATCTTTGCGTTTACTCACCCATAAAAAAACAACCAAGAATTTAAAGAACTCTTCAATGCCAGCTAACCAGAAAATAGAGAAGGGGCTGTAAGCTCTAATTCCTATTGAGGTGGATATATCACTAAAGACTGTTTGAAATTGTAGAGTTACAAAAGCTATCGCTCCACCTAACAAAAAAGTAGAGATAATTAATCTTTTTGGTTCAGGCCTTTTTTTATCTTCTTGTAAAAAGAAAGCCATCCAGATAATTGCTGGTAGTAAGCCTAAAGTAACAGAAAACCAATTTACCATTTTTTAATCATTAATAACTTTTTATCTTTAAGGGGTAGAGATTGATAAATCTCCTCCGTAACAAACGGCATGAATGGATGAGCTAACTTAAGAGACTCAACCAACACATAGAAGAGAACTTTGCTAGTTTCTTTACTAGGATTGTTTTTTGCCTTCTCTAAACAGACGTCACAATAATTATGCCAGAAAAATTCATAAAACTTATGCAGTGCCTGACCAAACTGATAATTGCTTATATCTTTTTCAACGCCTTTCTTAGTTTTCTCTAGTTGAGCAAGAATTTTTTTATTAAATGGTTTAGTAGCTCGAGGTTTTTTTAAGTTGGCATTAAAAGTTTCTTTTTTATCAATCTGCCCCATAACAAATCTAGTTGCATTCCAAATCTTATTGGTAAATTTCTTACCAGCCACAACCGCTGACTCGTCCCAGCGAATATCTTGCGTGCCCATAGACTGCCAAATGATTCCAAAACGAGTAGCATCAGCTCCGTACTGATTAATCAGATCAAGAGGATCTATTCCCGTGCCTAAGCTCTTAGACATTCTTTGGCCACTCTTAGCCAGAATAGTTCCGTGAATAAGAACGGTGCTAAAAGGAGTCTTCTTTTTAAATTCTATGCCAGAGAAAATCATTCTTCCCACCCAAAGATTAATAATATCTCTAGCAGTTGTTAAAACGGATGAAGGGTAGAATGTCTTTTGATCTTTTTTATTTAAACCAGCAAAAGGCCAGAGAGCAGAGGAGAACCAAGTATCCAAAACATCCTCTGATTGTTGAGGCTTACACTTCTTACAAACAGAACACTTGGCTGGTTGTTTAACTGAGACGATAAACTCATCCTCATTATTTTTACAGAACCAAACTGGTAACTGATGACCCCACCATAGTTGTCGAGAGATGCACCAATCACGAATATTATTTAGCCAACTGAAATAACCCTTCTCAAAATTCTTAGGTATAATAACAGTCTTCTTTTTCTTAACTATTTCAGCAGCTACCTTAGCCAACTTATCCATCTTCATAAACCACTGTTTAGAAGGTAGTGGTTCGATGGTTGAATTGCAGCGATAGCAAACTGCTGTTCTGTGGTGATAAGGCTTTTCCTTTATAAGAAGATCTATGGCTTTCAAATCTTCCACAACTTTTTTACGCGCCTCATCAACTTTCATTCCCTCATACTTACCAGCTCCCTCACTCATCTTGCCACGCCTATCAATCACTTGAACGATTGGTAAGTCATGACGTTGAGAAATTTCAAAGTCTAAAATATCATGGGCAGGAGTAACCTTCAGAACACCTGTGCCAAACTCAGGATCAACTGCCGTATCACCAACTACTTTTAACTTCATTTTTATTTTTCTAGGCTTAGCTAGATCACCATCGGTGGCTAATGTCTCAATCTCTATTTCTTTACCAATATATTTCTTATATCTTTTATCCTTCGGACTCACTGCTAGAGCAGTATCACCAAATTTTGTTTCCGGTCGCGTAGTAGCTACCACAAAAGGCCCATACTTGATGTGATAAAGGGAGCTACCCTCTTCTCGATACTCAACCTCTAAGTCAGAGAGGCTAGTGTGACAACGAACGCACCAGTTAATAGTTCGTAGACCGCGATAGATCAAACCTTTTTTATGATAATGAACGAAGGTCTCTAGAACATCCTTACTATACTGAGGATCCATGGTGAAGCGGTTGCGAGACCAGTCGCAAGAAGCACCTAATTTTTTTAATTGGCCTGAGATAATATCACCGTGCTCTTCCTTCCAAGACCAAACCTCTTTCAAAAACTTCTCTCTGCCTAGTTCTAACTTATTAATACCTTTTTTACGTAATTTTTTTTCTACTACTCGTTGAGTGGCAATACCAGCGTGGTCGATGCCTGGTAACCAAGCAGCTAGAGACCCTTTCATTCTTTGCCAACGAATTAAAATATCACTACCAGTAGCATTAAGTGCATGACCCATGTGTAGAGAACCGGTAACATTGGGTGGAGGAAGTAAAATAACAAATGGTTTTTTAGCCCCAGTCTTTTTCAGCTTATCAGGATTAAAGTATCCTGATTTCATCCAAAGTTTGTATATCTTCTCTTCAACTTCTGCTGGGTTATAAGGTTTCTTTTTTGGTTTAGCCATAATATTAACTAGATCTACCTATATGGTAGCAAAAATTAGAGATTTAAGCTGGAGTCTGCTTTGATAGGAAAGTTCTTTCCTAAATGAGCGGCCACGGCAATCATTACTCCATTGTCAGTATTATATTTAAGTTGAGGAACAGAAAAGTTTAAACCCTCTTCCTCAGCTATTTTTGCAAAACGATTTTGCAAAGTTTTGTTAGCTGCCACTCCACCACAAAGAAGAATAGATTTTGCGTTAAACTCCTCAACCGCTTTTAAAGTTTTTTTAGCTAAAACATCAAAGGCTGCTTCTTGGAAGCTAGCCGAAACATCAGCCACATCTTTTTTATTATCTCTTAGGTGATAGAGGACAGAGGTTTTTAATCCAGAGAAACTAAAGTCGTAATTTTTGTCATGAATCATTGGTCGAGGAAATTTAATTGCTTTAGGATTTCCCTCATGAGCCATCTTTTCAATTTCAGGACCACCGGGATAGGGGAGGTCAAGCATTCGAGCTACCTTATCAAAAGCCTCTCCCACAGCATCGTCTCTTGTTTCACCTAACTTCTTCCATTTATTAATTCCTTCCATTAATAAAAGTATCGTGTGGCCACCACTAATAACTAAAACTATTGCAGGAAACTTTATTTGTTTAGAGTTTTCTAACCAATTAGAAAAGACATGGCCCTCAAGGTGGTTAACGCCTATTAAAGGCAGGTTCATTTTTTCAGCTAGCTCTTGAGCAAAGTTGATGCCTGGCCAGAGAGCGGGCTCTAAGCCTGGGCCAACCGTGACAGCTATTTGGTCGGGGGTAAAATCATTAACCTGGCTTTTTATTTCTTCTAACATAATTGGAAGATTTTTTTCATGTTCTCTTTTTGCTAGATGTGGAACAACTCCACCAAAAGGTCGGTGAATTTTTATTTGAGAAGCTACCGCTTCAGCCAAGATTTTAAATTCCGAATCTTCTCCTTGGTCTTTAGCATCAACTAAAGCTAGAGCAGTTTCGTCACAACTAGTTTCTATAGCTAGAGTTTTCATTGCCTTAAGTTATGCCACAAGAGAAGCGCGTCGTCAAAATAAAAAAGAGCCATTTCTGACTCTTTGGTTGAAGTTAATCAATTTCTCGATCCTCCCACATGCGAGGCAACATGTCTTCTGGTTTCCAATTCGAACGAACTTGTTCGAGAGTGGATCCAGCTTGATATTTGCTATCGCTTTTGCTTTCGTAGCTGTCATCCCTTTTGACCTCGGTAACTTTTGAAAAGGTGATCTGAGCTATTCGTCTTCCTACCACCAAAGGAATACGATGAAAGCGTGAGTTGTTGGTGATCTCCATTGTCCAACGATTGATGTATCCAACATCGCCCCATCCAGCGCAACGACAAACGGTCAGGAAATTCCGTCCCATCGATGAACGAGCTTTCATTTCCGTGTTCACATTTTTCAGACCGCCGACGAATTCCTGGGTATGAGCCAGAATCGATTCACCTGGATCAAGCCAGATGACTAAATCAGTTGGCGAAATGTTTTTCAGTTCAATGTGACTGTCGAATAAGGGTTTGGCTCTCTGACTTTTCTCTCCCCAAACCCTTCCAACACTTTCTGGATCATACATGTTGTGTATAGGGTGGCATCCTTCATGTCGTTGAGAGATTGGAGGCGGGATTTCTCGGAAATAATAACAGCCGAGAGATACATCGTAACTGGAGTTCCCAAGATTTTCTTTGGTAAAAGGATCAATGACAATTGTTCCTTCTTCCAAAGCACTCAGAATCTCATCTGTTGAAAGTAACATGTTAAACTCCTTTTTTAAGGTACTCAAAAACAGCTTCATTCTATCTTTTTAGAAGACATTTTTCAATATTTTAATTTACTGTGGATAAACTCGTTGACACTACGTAATATATGTTCTCTAATTAAATCAGCACCTTGATACACTACTTTACTTTCAAGGAGAAAGTTTGTTTGTAGTTGTCATCAAGATTCACTGTCTCAAATTAAGGTCGAACACCTCAAATTCCGGAAGAGGGTTAACTGATAGTGTTGATTTCTGATCATCAGACAAAAGGTAGTTACACCTTGGTAACTAAAAGATGACGAGCAGATTAATTTCAATGAGGCTCGCCACCCAACCAAAGGCCTAACCTAATCCCTTCCAAAACAAATTTAAAAACTCCTTGCAAACTAGCCCCACGTTTTTTACAGTGGGGCTTTTTTTATGGAGTAAAAAAAATAGCGACATTAGTCGCTATTTTATATTGGCAGCCCCAAGGGGAATCGAACCCCTGTTTCCAGGATGAAAACCTGGTGTCCTAACCACTAGACGATGGGGCCAAATGGCTTTTCATATAGTAACCACTTATTATAATAGTTGTAAAGGTCGTAAAGAATATTTTTAAAAATTATGGAATTCTTATACGGATATCAAGATGTGGCTCTGCTGATTTTGCGCTTAGCTCTCGGTCTTATCTTTTTGGTTCACGGTTTGTCTAAATTAAAAGATTTAAAAAATACTGGAGAGAGTTTTTCGGCTATGGGTTTTCAACCAGGAATGTTTTGGGGAACTATAGTAGCGATTGCTGAAACACTTGGTGGACTTTCTGTTGCTCTTGGCTGGTATACTCAGTGGGGTGCGTTAGCAATAGCAGCTGTTATGTTTGTAGCTTTAGTTTGGAAGATGAGTCGAGGACAAGGATTGGCTGGAGGTTTTGAATTAGATCTAATTCTTTTAGCCGTAGCTATCTTCTTGATAACTTCTCCAATTGGTGGTTACTACTCTCTTGATTACTACCTACTACCCAAATAGTCTTTACTCCAAATGGATCTGGTTTTGGAAGTGCTCGAGTTTTTCTTTGAGCAATTCGTCTTCTTCCAACTCTGGATCTTTTTTAATAATTTTTTCTGCGGTGTCACGAGCGGCTTTTGTTAACTCCATATTATTAAGAGCATTCATTGCTAGGTCGGGTAGTCCAGTTTGGCTGTGACCCAAGAATTCTCCGGGCCCTCTAATCTCTAAATCTTTTTCTGCCAACTCAAAACCATTCTTGGCTTCTACCAGAGACTTTAATCTTTGCTTGGCATTAGTCGATGAGGAGCTGGTAAAGAGAAAACAATAAGACTTGTATTTATCTCTACCAACACGACCTCTGAATTGATAGAGTTGAGCTAGACCAAATCTCTCAGCTCCCTCAATCATCATGATGGTTGCGTTAGGTATATCAACACCAATCTCAATTACTGAAGTTGAAACCAAAATATTAATTTTATTTTTAGCAAGGTCGTTCATGATCTCACTCTTCTCAGCACTTTTCATTTTTCCGTGTAGCATACCCACTACCAAGTCAGGAAAAATCTTAGTGGCTAGTTTTTCAAACTCATCTTTTACCGCCTTCACATCTTTCCACATCATTTGATGAGCTGTGCCGTCTTCTTTTTCGCTAGCTTCAATTCGAGGGCAGATGACGAAAGCTTGCCGACCTTCCTTAACTTGTTCGCGGATAAAGTCGTACGCTTTTTTTCTATTAGCCGGTGCCACTATTTTGGTGGCGATTTCTTGGCGGCCTTTGGGTAGTTCGTTGATAATTGATAAGTCCAAGTCACCAAAGATAGTCAGTGACAAGGTTCGGGGAATAGGAGTAGCACTCATGGAGAGGAAGTGAGGAAAGAGTTCCTTCTTATCAGCTGCAAATTTGGCTCGTTGTTTCACACCAAAACGATGTTGTTCATCAATAATGGCTAACGCCAAGTTTTTAAATTTAATGTCTTTTTGAATAACAGCGTGAGTACCGATAATAATTTTGACAGCTCCATTAGCAATCTCTTTAACTAGTTCAGCCTTTTTCTTTTCTGTTTCTAGATCCTCACCAAAGAAACAGCGCGCTTCGTTACCAGTCAAAATACCAACATTCAATTCCCAGTTACTGATCAGAGGAGCAAAGATTTTGGTCATTGTTTTGTAATGTTGTTTGGCTAGTACCTCGGTTGGTGCCATGAAGACTACTTGGTAGCCTTGTTTGGCTGCCAAGAGAGCGGCGATAGCTACTACCACCGTCTTACCCGATCCCACGTCACCTTGAAGTAGGCGGTTCATTGGTTGTCCCTTGCTCAAATCATTCAAAATCTCTGTCAGACTTTTTTGCTGAGGGCCAGTGAGTTCAAAAGGTATGGAGGTGATCGCCTCACCAAGATCTATTTTGGAAAAATTAATAGGAGCCGCCTTCTCTTTGGCTAATTGAGAACGTACTTTCAAGTTGTTGAGCTGTAAGAGGAAGAGGTCTTCAAAAGCAAAACGTTTTTTACACCTACTCGCTTCCTCCAAAGACTCAGGAAAATGAACGGTAGCTAAAGCCTCATTGATTTCTGGCAGGTCATTCTCTTCAAGAGCCTTTAAAGGAATGAATTCATCAACAGGATTTAGGTTTTTAAGAATAATCTTAATCAGATATCTTAAACCCCTGGAGGTTAAGCCTTTTGTTTCTGGGTAGATAGGAACCAGACCAGTAGTATGACCTTCTTCTCTCTCACCACCACCTGAGAATTCATAAACTGGATTAGAAAAATAAATATCATTTTGAGAGGCTGATATCTTGCCTGCAAAGTTAACTATGCGACCCGGTGCTAAGACTTTGGTTAGATAAGGTTGGTTAAACCAGATAGCTTTAATTGAGCCGGTGTCATCTGCTACCACAGCTTCAACAATAATCATTTTTCTTCGCCAGGTTCTGCGAGAGCTAACGTGTTTTATCTGGCCCTGGATAGTAGCTGTCTGATCAGCTTCTAAGTCACAGATACTAGCTATCTGAGAAAAGTCATCATAACGAGAAGGAAAGTGCCAGAGGAGATCTCTAACGGAAGTGATTTTTAATTTTTCTAGACGAGTCAAAAAACGCTTATCAATTCCTTTAATTTTTGCTAATTCATTCTTTAGTTGAACCATTCCGGGGGCTTTAATATAGAGCTTCTATTAATCTAATGGGTGTTGTGCCTCGTGTAGGATTCGAACCTACAACCGTCTCCTTAAGAGGGAGCTGCTCTGCCGTTGAGCTAACGAGGCTTAATCTGCAATATTATACCACAAAAAATAATTTGCAACAAAAAAAAAGAGTGGTCTCTCGAGACCACTCTTTGGGATAGAAATCGCTCCTTGGAGTTAAGTAAAGACGTAGATCCGTTGTGAAGCCAAGTCAAGTTCAAGTTCACTTTCCCTTATTTGAAAGTGACTATCGATCATTGAGTAAAGACATTCAACAGCTTTCTCCGCCTGACCAGGCCTAGTTAGCAATTCGCTCATGACGACCACGGTACTCATGTTTTCTTCAGGTAATTGAAGAGCTTTATCTTCAATAAAAGGGTCGACTCGTAAGAAGTAGATGATGCCAACATTCCCCTTCACAATAATGATTGCAAAGTCGCGATGCTGAAGTTTTTCAACTTCAAAAAAAGGATAGTCAGCAGGATCACCCAGTTTTTCGAAAACCAGGTTGCCGGCAAAGATCTCCGGCAACGTAAAGTTCTTTGGCTCCAACTGACTTTTCAGCCTTTCGTTTTCTTCCTGAAGCCTTTCAACCTTCTTCTAAAGCTCAGATATCAACTCTTCATCCGACACGCTAAGAGGACTTGTCATTTCTTACCTTTACTGTTTTAAGGAACTTTTTGTTTATTGTTTACATCAACAATAAAACATGCTCATATTAAAGCACATTTTTACTTTATAGTCAATAAATTAGCGTTATATTGCTTCTTGTGCGCCTGGAGGGATTCGAACCCCCAACCCCTGGTTCCGAAGACCAGTGCTCTAGTCCGTTGAGCTACAGGCGCTTGGTGGGCTGCCAGGGACTCGAACCCTGAACCTACTCCTTAAGAGGGAGTTGCTCTGCCGATTGAGCTAGCAGCCCGCAATATCAGGTATAATTATACCAAAGATGATAGATATACAGAAACGTATCGACGATATTCAAAAAGAGATTCGAGAGACACCTTATCATAAAGGTACAGAGCATCATATTGGTAGACTTCGCGCTCGTCTTGCAAAGTTAAAAGACCAGGTGTTTGAGGGTGGTAGTAGCGGAGGGAGTGGAGGCGGATTTGCAGTCAAAAAACATGGTGACGCCACTATAATATTGGTTGGATTTCCCTCTGTTGGTAAATCGACACTTCTTAACAAGCTAACGAATGCAAAATCACCTACCGCACAGTACGCATTTACAACGTTAACAGTAATTCCAGGGATGATGAATTACAAAGGTGCCGCAATTCAGATTCTAGATGTTCCGGGAATTGTAAAAGGTGCTAGCTGTGGTCGGGGGCGGGGTCGAGAAGTACTTTCCGTTGCTCGAGGTGCTGACCTGCTTCTAATTATGGCACAAGCAGGAAAAGAAAATGACTTTTCAAAGATAGAGGATGAGATCATTGCAAATGGAGTTCGGGTTAATAGAGAAAGGCCAAAAGTAGAAATACGAAAAACAATAAAGGGAGGGGTACAAATTACTTCTACAATAAAACAAGATTTGGAGAAACAAACAATAATTGATGTTGCGAAAGAATTCAGAATTGCAAATGCTGAGGTATTACTGAAAGAGAAGCTTACAATGGATCGTTTGGTTGATAGTTTTTCAAGTAGTATTGTTTATGTCCCAGCACTTTATGTTGTAAGTAAAGCATATTTGCAGAAAAAGAAACCCTGGGTTAAAAGCGCAACTTATATTAGTGTTGAGGAAAATCAAGGGATAGAGAAACTTCGTGATGTGATTTGGAAAAAACTCGGTCTAGTTCGGGTATACCTAAAGAAGTCCCCCAAAAGCACAGATTACAACGATCCTTTAATAATGCATGGGGACAGTACTCTAGAGGATGTTTTGGAAAAATTAGGGAGTGATTTTGCAGAGAACAAAAAGAGTGTGAAGATTTGGGGTCCGGGAAGCCGATTCCCTGGACAAAAAGTTTCATTGTCAACAAAAGTTCAAGATGAAGTGGAAGCGCTATTTACTTAAATTTAAACCTCTTAATGAGAAAGGCTCCCAGAATAAATACGATAGATAAAATTGTCGCCATGCCAAAACTCAGAGCTGTAAATTCTACTGGGGTGTTGACTTTTTGTGCAAAATAATACCAAAGGATTACCCCTGGAGTCATCCCTATTAGTGACACAAACATATATGAAGAAAACCTTAGCGGTGTAAGACCTACAGCGTAAGACACAATGTCGTGTACCCCACCCTGCAGAAGCCTTAAGAAGAAAAGTATGGGCAATCCGTAACTTTTAGTGAGTTTATCTATTTGTGTCATGTGTCCATGACCGACTAGTTTTTCTACAAAACCCCTTCCCCATTGTTTTGCGATCCAAAAATTGGTGGCAAAAGAGATGACTATAGCAATCACGGTATAAAAAATAGAAGTAGTGCCAAACGCATAATATCCTGCAAAAAGGAATGGGGTGCTACTCATCGGGGCAAAGATATAGGTAGTGAGCAATGTCAGAATCAAAAGAATGGGGCCAAACGGTCCGACATGTTCAATAAATGGCTGTATTTTTTCTGGGGGAATACTGCGACTCAGGAGATAAAAGATCACAAGAAGCACGACAGTTAGAAAAACTAAAAGATATAAACGTGTCTTTTCGCGGTGGAGTTTTAGCATCACAACTATGCAGCTAGATTACCTTTGAGAAATTCATCCCAATAATCTTCCGCGTCTCTGTAAACTCTTTTTACCTCGCTGGGGTCATCGTTCCATTTCTCAAGTGCGAAATTTATTCTTCTTGCGTCTCCGCGCATATATCCGTACCTTTCTCCTAACTCCCCCAAATTCTCATGTCTAGCCAGAAATACCCAAGCACCGACTACTGCAGAGGCTGGGTCGAGGGGATTAAATTTTACCTCAGGATTCTTGCCAGGGTCGCGCTTTTCGTTATACTCCCTAAATAGCTGGTATACACTAAGGGCGGTCGGTGGCATAAATTGCATTCCTACTGCCCCCGATTTCGATCCAGGTATATTTTCTGGTTTTATATTAAGACCATAATCTCTTGAGACTTCACGACACAGACTTTCTAGATCATCTCGCCCACTAGGGACCTCCTTCGGGTCTAGTTGGTCGACAGCGGGTACTTTCCCAACTTGAATAAAACTGTCTGTTTCTTCACGAACTAAAGCCGCCATACCACCGGTATTAATCATGAACAAGTCGGCTTCAAGTTGCTCAAGTACTTCCGGTTTATCTTTTAAATCGTCTCTTAAGGTTGACTTTAGTACCCGGATTATCTCTCTTGCTTTAGGATACGCGTCAAGGCATATTCCAAAGGCTTCTGGATGAATTCCAGCTTTTTCGGCCCATGTAACCTGCTCAAGAGGAATTAGAGACAAGTCTTTGTGTCCTTCTTTTTGTCGAAGATCATAACGCTTATTTAAAAGGGCGCGCCGGCTTTCTTCATTGGCCAACACCACAAATCCCTTATCAATTTCATTAAGCGTCAGATTTTGTTCAGCATATCTTTTTTCTAACTGCTCTCGGATTTCAGTGTTTAGAGGTGTTGCCAGTATTCTGTTAAGTTGGGTAACACGCTCCTCACTAACTGGCTTTTCAATTGGAACTGGCTTGGGTTC
The DNA here is from genome assembly GCA_003539915.1 of Patescibacteria group bacterium. GTDB lineage: Bacteria > Patescibacteriota > Minisyncoccia > UBA6257 > UBA11618 > UBA11618. The sequence goes on from DPNX01000008.1 coordinate 14,826, forward strand.
TTCGACTACCTTTGTTATCTCTTTCTCTCCTTTTGGGTGATAGGTAGTTGGAGTTGGAACAGGGTCAACAGTCACAATAGGTTCTATTTTTGGAGCTTTGTCCAATTTCTCCGTGACTTCCTGATCTCGATTTCCTAGTTTCCCTACTTCCTCAGGAGCAGGGGTCTTTTTTGGTTGTTCTTGTTTTTGTAAAACTTTGCGAGAGCCAGGAATAAGGGTAAGGGCAACGAGACCAGCCACTTTAAGGAAGTTCCAGCGTGTCATTGGTTTGTCTAAAAACCCGCCTTTATTGTCTTTTCCGTCTTCTGACATTTCAATATTAATGATACCTGAAAATTTGTCCCTGATGCCACAAAAGAAGATTTTTGGAGTTATTTTGGCTTGTAGTCGCGGATTACGAGACGTTAGCGTGCCTTATCAAGTGTAATTGTAACTCTTTGTTTTTCTTTCCATCCCAAGGTGTTTGAGAAGTTTTTAGGAATAATTATAGCCTTACTATACTTACCAGCTTGAGTAATTTTTCTGACGACTTTCACAATTCCAGTGTAATATATTATATTTTGATAGTTCGTCTATAAAACGTTCTTCGCACGTTCGTCGTACGTACGC
>DPNX01000034.1:0-387 GCA_003539915.1 Patescibacteria group bacterium
GCCTCCAAGTCAGCCTCACTAGCTAGAGTAGTGACCTGGTCTAACAAAGACTCCGCATCTCTCAAGCTACCCTCAGCTGAAGCTGCTATCAACTCCAACGCCTCATCACTAACCTTCAGCTTCTCATCCTTAACAATCTTCTTTAGCTTACTCACTATCTCACTAACAGTAATCTTGCGGAGATTAAATCGCTGAGTTCGAGAGGTGATAGTGGCTGGCACCTTGTCATACTCAGTGGTTGCTAAGATAATCATGGCGTGTTCCGGTGGTTCCTCTAGAATCTTTAACAATGCATTGAAAGCCTCCTTGGTTAACATGTGAGTTTCATCGATAATAAAAATCTTGCGACGACAAGAAGAAGGAGAGAGACGAATAGTTTCTTTAAGA
>DPNX01000034.1:673-1000 GCA_003539915.1 Patescibacteria group bacterium
GAGAGACGAATAGTTTCTTTAAGATTTCTAATCTCATCAATACCTCTATTAGAAGCCGCATCGATCTCAATCACATCCATCGCTCTTCCACTGGTAATATCTTTGCAAGTTGAACACTTGTTGCAAGGTTCGCCAGTCTTAGCTACTTCCTTTTCTTTCTGACAATTAGCTACCTTAGCTACCAAACGAGCAGTGGTAGTCTTACCAGTTCCTCGTGGTCCATAGAAGAGGTAGGCGTGGGCTAATTTATTCTGCTTTGCAGCATTTTGAAAGATAGAAACTAATGACTCTTGGCCAATAACTTCTTTAAAACTTTGCGGTCTATAT
>DPNX01000034.1:1300-6413 GCA_003539915.1 Patescibacteria group bacterium
TTTAAAACTTTGCGGTCTATATTTGCGATAAATTGCTAATGACATAAAATTAATATTACATAAAATAATTATTTTGGAAAAAAGAATGCCTTATCAAAAGATTTTAGAACTAGTTGAAGCTAAAGAGCTGGACATTGCTACCGTTGATTTAGCAAAGATTACTACCGACTTTATCAACTACGTTCAAAACTTAGAAAATAAGGTTGAGCCTCATGTGCTAGCAGACTTTATCTCTATAGCTGCTAAACTAATGCTCATCAAATCCAAATCCCTCTTACCCTCACTCACTCTCACCGAAGATGAAGAAGAAGATATTAAGGAGTTAGAAACTCGTCTCCAACTCTATCAACAATACAGGGGCGCTGACAAGTACATCAGCCAACTCTGGCAGAATAATAACATCTCTGCCTCTCGCTCATATCTTCTAGCTTGCCCTTTAGAACAACGCCAAGTTTTTCATACACCTGATAAACTAACCTCTAATCATCTTTTAATAACAATAAAAAGTTTAGCCCTAGAAGTTCAAAAACTTTTTCCTGATAAAGAAAAGATTAAAATAAAAGTAGTTTCTCTCAAAGACAAGATTGGAGAGGTGGTTAATCGCTTACAAAAAGCTAACCAACACAAGTTCAGCCAGCTAGTTGATCAATCTCAAAAAGGGGATGTGGTAGCTACCTTTCTAGCTATTCTTCACCTCCTCAAGGATCAGGTAGTTGATATCGACCAACCTAAACCATTTGAAGAAATAACTATTAACAAAATATGAACAATCTAATTGCTAAACTAGAAGCCTTACTCTTTCTTCATGGAGAACCTATCTCCATCAAAAAAGCTACTCAGATATTGAAGATTAAAGAAGAAGAACTTAACCAAGCGGTTCAACAACTCGATCAACTACTAACTCAAGATAATAGAGGCTTATGTCTTTTGAATAACAGCGGCTCGTTACAACTAATTACTAAACCAGAACTATCAGCCTTGGTTAAACAACTGGTTAAGCAAGATCTACAAAACGACCTCACACCAGCCGCCTTAGAATCCGTCTCTATCATCGCTTACAGCGGCCCTATCAGCCGAGAAAAACTGGAATATATTAGAGGTGTTAACTGTACCTTCATTCTACGTAGTCTCTTGGTTAGAGGTTTAATTAATAAACAAGATGATCAATATCAAGTTAGTTTTGATCTGTTAAAACATCTTGGACTGAGTGATGTTAATCAACTTCCAGAATATAAAAAATATCAAACGATCAAACAAAAGCTAAACACTAATGAAACATTATCGTAAAATAATTATCTTATTATTCGCCGGAGCTGCCGTTATACTCATCAACAACAAGGTAGAGTTGCCAAAATTTAAAGCAACGGCTAATCAAGATATCTCAGCAAGTAGTTTGAATGCTGACGCCTCTCTCATTAAAAATACGGCCACCATTAAATTCAATCCTGAACCACCAGAAAATCTCAATCTTCAATCAGCTCTCATCAAAGATTTAGAATCCAACTCGTACTATCTCAGGATGAAAACTCATCAGCAATGGCCTATGGCCTCCTTAACCAAGCTACTAACCTCGGTTATAGCTCTGGAAAAAATAGAACCTTCGAAAAAAGTTAATAATCTAGTTAAAAGAATGATGGTTTATTCAGATAATGAAGCAGCTGATCAGCTAGCTGAGGCTTATGGTCGCCAAGAGTTTCTAAGTGCTATGCAAGAAAAAGTAGAGCAATTAGGCATGAAAAACACTAGTATATTTGATGAATCTGGTTTATCATTCTTAAATCAGTCAACTGTTGAAGATTTAGAGAAGCTAGTAGTTTATATTACTAAAAAACATCCGAAAATCTTTCAATTTAGCCGAGAATCAGAGATCGTAGTTAATAATAATCGACGTAAAAATATCAATAAATTTGCCGGTCAACCTGACTTTTTAGGTGGCAAAACTGGTTACACTGATGAAGCTCATGGCAACCTGATCACTTTATTTGAATTTAATGGTCATCCCGTGATGATTATTGTTCTTGGTACAGCTGATCGTCATGAGCGTTTTAATCAGACAAACATTCTCCGAAAATGGATTTCCAAATTTTACAACTAATAAGAGTATTAGGAATCTCTGTCATTTCCTTCTTAACCGCCTTCGGTCTTACGCCGTTGGTTTTTAAATTACTTAATAAATATAAGTTTAATAAACAGATTAGAGCTAGTATAGATGCCCCTATATATTCCCAACTTCATCAAAAGAAAGCGGGGACACCCACTGGTGGCGGTATTATTATATGGGGCACAGTTATCGGTCTAGCCCTTATCTTTCTTCTATTCAGCCTTGTTTTCAATCACATCTTTAGTTATCTAGATTTTATTAATAGAGCTCAAACTTATCTACCTTTAGCTGCTATGTTTATCGCCGCTGGTTTTGGTTTGTTCGACGATATTCTTGGCATTATGGGAATTGGTCCCAAAGGCGGTGGATTAGCGGTTAGAAACAAGATCTTAGTTTATCTAGTCCTTTCTCTATTAGGAGCTCTCTGGTTCTACTTCCGCTTGGATTGGAATACTATCAATATTCCTTTGGTGGGCAATGTAATTATTGGTTGGTGGTACATTCCTTTCTTTATGTTCATTATCACTGCTAGTGCTTTTTCTCTTAATGAAACCGATGGTTTGGATGGTCTGGCTGGAGGAGTCTCTCTCTTGGCCTTTGCCGCCTTAACCGTAGTGGCCTTTATTCTTGGCCGTTATCACTTAGCTGCCTTCAGTGGTGCTACAATTGGTGCCTTATTAGCCTTCCTTTGGTTTAATGTTCATCCTGCCAAATTCTTCATGGGTGATACTGGCTCAATGGCTTTGGGGATAACTTTAGGAACGGTTGCTTTATTAACCAACACCGCTCTCTTGCTACCATTCTTCTTATTCATTCCAGTTATTGAGTCGTTATCTGTAATTATTCAAATGACCAGCAAAAAGCTCTTTAAGAAAAAAGTCTTCATCTCAACTCCTATTCATCATCATTTCGAAGCAATCGGTTGGAAAGAGAGTCAGATTGTAATGCGTTTCTGGATTATATCATCCATCTCTACCTCTCTTGGTTTAGTAATATTCTTCCTTAATCATTTCTTGGGGTAAAACAAAATCCGCCCGGAGGCGGATAGTGCCAAAATTCTAACCGAAGCTAGAAGTTCTAACTGAGCGAAGAATAAATTCTCTTCTCAGCTGTTTTTAAATATAATACTTTATAAGAAAATAACAAGAAAAGTTATCCACAAGTCTTACTAAAACATTTATAGTGGATAAATACTTGTTAAATCTTCGTTGATTTAATCCTATTTGTGATAAAATACACCTATGCTTTTGATCAAGAACGTGAAGATCATCGACGGTACTGGAGCCGAAGCCTATGCTAGTGACGTATTAGTAAGTGGTAATCGTATTTCAGCCATTGGTAATTTTCCTAATCGCAAGGCTGATCAGGTGATTGAAGGGCTAGGAGGCTATCTTATGCCTGGCTTTATTGATGTTAATACCGACGCTGATCACCAACTCACTCTTTTCACCAATCCTCATCAAGAAAGCTTCTTGAAGCAAGGTGTGACCAGTATTATCGGCGGTCATTGTGGCTCTTCACTAGCTCCTTTGATGTATGGTTCTCTTGAGTCGATTAGAAAATGGACGGATCCTAACCAGATCAATGTTGATTGGCATGACTTTAGAGAGTTTGTGCCTACTATGAAAAAAAGACCTTTGGGTGTTAATTTTGGTACCTTGGTCGGTCACTCCACTATTCGCCGCGCTATAGTAGGAGAGGATCTAAGAGATCTAACCGATCCAGAAATAGAGGTTTTTTCTCAAATCATCAAAGAATCATTGGAGGAAGGGGCCTTAGGTTTTTCAACCGGCCTTGGTTATGTTCACTCTCGACAGACCCCTTATTATGAACTAAAAAAGCTGGTTTCTGTTCTTCGGCCATACAATGCTGTCTATTCAACTCACCTTAGAGATGAAAAAGAAGATCTCTTTGCTGCTGTTAATGAAACCCTTAATCTTTTTCAAGAGACGGGTGTCCGCACCGTCATCTCTCACTTCCGACCACTTATTAAATATGAAAAGAACTTTGAGGCTGCTTTTAATTTAATTGATAAGACGGTGGGGAAAATGGACTTCTTCTACAACCTCTATCCCTTTGATACTAGTATCGTTCCTATCTACACCTTCCTACCTCTCTGGGCCCAAAAAGGCAGTTTGCATGATATGCTCTCCAGTTTAGAAACCGCTGCTATAAGAGCTCGGGTAATGAAAGATCTACCTACCTTCAAGAAAGGTGAGTTGATCATCGCTGGTGCTCCTGGCAACGATCATATGATTGGCAAGCAGCTTGGCAAGAGAGATCTCATCAAAGCCATGATTGATTCCGGTCTCAAAGCCCAGATTTTTCACAAAAACATTGATCATCAAAAAGTTCTTGAGCTGATTTTTGCTCATAAAGCTTTAGTCGGCTCTAATAGTGGTGGGTTAGGGGAGCGCTCTACCAAAACCTTCCCTAAATTTTTTGAATTAGCTGCACAAAGAGAGGATTATTCTTTGGAGAAGGCCGTGTACAAGGTAACTTCTCTACCAGCTGAAAAATTTAATATTCCAGAAAGAGGTCGAGTAGCTGAAGGTTATTTCGCTGATCTCACTTTAATGCTCAACAATCAGGTCAAGTATGTAATTGTTAATGGTCAGGTGGTGGTTAATAAAGGAGAGTGTAATCAAACTACCGCCGGCACCATCATTACTCGTGGTTAACAAATGTTTAAAAATAAAAAGAAGAGTGTTGTTAGAAAAACTAGAAGGAGAAGACGGAAGTCTGACCTGATTATTGTTTTTTGTACCCTTTTTTTAGTTATAGCTGGCTTGGTAATGTTAGCTAGCGCCTCCTCTAATTTAGGAAAAATTCGTTTTGATGATACCTATCACTACCTCAAACACCAATTAATGTTTGGTGTCTCTTTCGGTCTTATAGGCTTCTTTTTGGCCTCCAAGATATATTATCGCTTTTATGAAAAAATAGCCGTTATCTTGATCCTAGTGGGTCTAGGACTCCTTCTTCTCGTCTACACTCCCTTTGGTTTGCAAA
>DPNX01000038.1 GCA_003539915.1 Patescibacteria group bacterium
CAAGGTGAAGCTCACCCATACCAGCGATAATAGTTTCACCAGTCTCAATATCACCACTAACTTTGAAAGTTGGGTCTTCTTCAGCTAATTTATGCAAAGCAATACTCATCTTCTCCTGGTCCGCCTTACTCTTCGGCTCTACCCTAATAGCAATAACTGGCTCAGGAAAATCGATTTTTTCTAAAATAATAGGCTTATCAGGATCAGATAAGGTATCTCCGGTTGTAGTGTCTTTTAAACCTACCAAACCACCGATCTCACCCGCACTCATTTCATCCACCTCTTCTCTGTGATCAGCATGCATCCGCAAGATCCGTCCTACCCGCTCCTTCTTACCCTTAGAAACATTCATAATATAACTACCCTTCTTCAAAGTACCTGAGTACACTCGAAAGAATGTCAAAGCACCCACAAAAGGGTCAGTAGCTACCTTAAAAGCCAAAGCCGCCAAAGGCTCGCTATCACTGGGAGCTCTCTCCTCCTCTTCATCAGTGTTAGGATTAACCCCTTTTGCCGGTGGCAAGTCTAATGGTGAGGGCAAATAATCGATTACCGCATCCAATAACAATTGAACTCCTTTGTTCTTAAGGGCTGTACCACAAAATACAGGGATGATTTTAATCTCTAAAACCGCCTTTCTCAAAACTCTCTTTAAATCATTAATATCAGATTCTTTACCTTCAAGATAATCACTCATCAACTGATCATCCTGTTCCACAATTTTCTCAATCAAAACCTGTCGCTGCTTCCCTACCTCCTCCTTCATCTCTTCTGGTAGGTCGATCTCTACAATCTTCTCCCCCATGTCACCCTCAAAGCCATAAGCTTGACGAGTCAAAAGATCAACCACGCCCTTAAAGTCCGCCTCCTTGCCAATCGGCAACTGAGCTGCCACAGCATTAGGGTTTAATCTTTCCTGAATAGAATGAAGACCTGTTTCAAAAGTAGCTCCAGTTCGATCTAGTTTGTTAATAAAGCAAATACGAGGTACCGCATATTCATCAGCGTAACGCCAGTTGGTCTCTGATTGAGGCTCCACACCAGCCACACCATCAAAAACAACCACTGCGCCATCCAAAACTCTCATTGAGCGCTTTACCTCAACGGTAAAGTCAATGTGACCTGGAGTATCGATAATGTTAATTCTGTGCTCTTGATCCTTATCACCCTTAGTATAAGTTGGTGTCCAAAAACAAGTTGTAGCGGCAGAGGTGATGGTAATACCACGTTCACGCTCTTGCTCCATCCAGTCCATAACGGTAGTTCCTTCATGTACTTCACCAATCTTATGAGATACGCCGGTATAAAAAAGGATCCGCTCTGTTACAGTCGTCTTACCAGCATCAATATGAGCGATAATTCCAATATCGCGTACCTTTTCAATTGGATACTTTTTATTAGCCATCTCTATAGTTTAACGTCTTGCGAAGTGAGCAAAAGCTCGGTTGGCCTCTGCCATTCGATGAGTATTCTGTTTCTTCTTAATAGCCTCTCCTTCGTTCTTAGCAGCAGCAATCAACTCTACTGACAATCTATCTGCCATTGGTGAGCCCTTCTTTGATCTTGCAGCAGCAATCAACCATCTAGTTGCTAACACGAAACGACGATCTGGTCGCACTTCATGAGGTACTTGATAGTTAGCTCCACCTACTCGACGACTGATCACCTCCACCTGAGGAGCTACATTCTCTAAAGCTTTATCAAAAATAGTAATCGGTTCCTCCTTAGTCTTTTTAGCAATTCTATTCAAAGAATCATAAAAAACTCGAGCCGCTACCGATTTCTTACCATCCTGCATTAAATAGTTAATGAAACGAGTTACCGTCACACTACCATACTTATGATCCGGGTCATGAACCCTTTTGTAATTTCTTTTACGTCTCATTTTATTATTTTGGTTTCTTAGCGCCGTATTTAGATCTCTTCTGCTTTCGGCCATCAACCGCAGCAGTATCTAAACGACCTCGGACGATGTGATAACGAACACCTGGAAGATCTTTCACTCGACCACCTCTAATCATCACCACAGAGTGCTCCTGCAAGTTATGACCCTCGCCAGGAATGTATGCGGTAACTTCAGTACCATTAGTTAAACGAACACGAGCAATCTTTCTCAAAGCCGAATTCGGCTTCTTTGGAGTAGTAGTTTGAACTTTCAAACAGACTCCTCTTTTAAATGGAGAAGCTGATTCAACCGGCTTATTTCTAATAGTATTGAAATAACGACGAAGAGCTGGTGTCTTCGCCTTATTGGCTTTAGTACTTCTTCCTTTTTTGATTAATTGCCTAATGGTTGGCATATGAAGAAAATACTAACAGAGCTTTGTTTCCTCGTCAACCAACAAAACCCTTTAATTCTATTACAATATCTCTTTCAGTCCCCAAAGTAGCAGAACCACCCAAATTAGAGTGTAAAGCCAATATTTTCTCAAAATATTCCTTCCTCTATAGATCTTCTCAGCATCATCTATAAATGGCTTAGCAAAGCTAACCATACCTCCTAGCATTAGTAGGGCCATAAAGAAAACGGCTGCTAAAATCTGCACGATTGATAACTCTATCAAAAGATAATACAGAACTAGAGCAGCTAATAAGAAAGAGATTGTCTGAGTTGCTCTAGGATTACTAAATAATGGTTTAACCACGCTGTTATACCAAGCCATTGGCTTGATAGCGATGGTAACGATCTTGATTAGAGAAATAGCAATCAATATGAAAGCAATTAATTCGATTGGTGTAGATATCATATTTTTAATAATTGATTTATTATTGTCGACCGGCAATGGCAGTCATCGCCTCTAAAACCTGATTAGGATCAACGCCTGTGACAACCAGCAAAGCTACAAAAACTATCATCACCGCCATCCATAACCAACGCAAACCTAAAAAGATAAATAGCAATAGGAACAGAAAACCGTTTCTCTCCATTATCATTTGCGCCTTAAACCAAGATCGAGGGAAAAGAGCAAATAACAACTTAGAACCATCTAGCGGTGGAATCGGTACCAGGTTAAAGATTGCTAGCAGCAAATTAATTAGAACAATTACCCCAATAGCAGCCATTAAAGTAGAGCTTATCCCCAACACTGCTGAAAAACTCAAAATAATAGAAAAGGTAACCGCGATAACAATATTTGATAATGGGCCAGCTGCTCCAATCAAAGCCGCTCCTTTTTTAGGATCTTTAAGATTATATGGATTATAAGGAACCGGTTTAGCCCAACCTATAAGAATAGGGCTGTTAAATAATATGAGCATCAACGGTAAAATAACCGATCCTACTGGATCTAAGTGCTTTAAAGGATTTAAAGTTAAACGACCTAAACGCTTAGCTGTATTATCCCCTAAACGCAAAGCCATCGCTCCATGAGCTATTTCATGGATCATGATTGAAAAAATCAATACCACTAATTGAAAAATAAGAAATGGCGACATGAACTAATAATACTTTTCTCTGCCTATTATTTCAATTAATTGCATTGACAAATATATTAACACGTGT